>CAYUAE010000021.1:13785-19755 GCA_964442675.1 uncultured Methylomarinum sp. | reverse complement strand
TAAGGTTAATTCTTCTTGTAAATTCATCATACAAGTTACCTCTGCGTAACATCAGCTATTTAATTAAACGCCGTTCAGTTTCAATTCATCAGCCCTCCTCTATGCTGTAACCATACTGAAACATGCTGGAAACAGCGAGGAGGACGCCATGAAAGTTTTATTATTTGCCTTAGCCTTCCTGATCATCCCGGTTGGATGCGCGGCCGATAACTACCGCTACCGCCATCATGATGATAGTGATGACTACCACGAGCATCACACATTCTGGAATCAAATCGACCGCCGCCTGGCGCGGCAATACCATCGCATCGAAGAAGGCCTTGAGCATGGCCGTTTAAATCCGCACCATGCGCATAAATTAACCAGAAAGTTACGCCGACTGGAAAACCATATCACCGATTTGCGTTATCGCAATCGCTGGGGACATCGCCAAAAACGCCGTATTCTGGAACGTCTGGATCGTAACCAATATGCAATTGAAAAATATTTACATCGTAACCGACAAAACCATCGTTATCAGCGTAGATCTTATGATACCGGCAATTACAGACCCAATGTATATTTAGACGACAGCGGAATTCGCTGGTCAAACGGTGCTTCTTTCGGCAGCTTTTATTTGAGATTTTAAGCTATCTTATCGCACTTAACCCAGCCCTTGATCGCATTGTAACAGCATCAAGAGCTGGGTTAATTCCAATATCCAGACTAAGATGCGGCTGTATTTTGCTTTAAACGCTGTTCAAAATCCTGTGCTGACAGCGGCGGCGAAAAATAATAACCTTGCAACAGATCACAACCTTCATCGGCCAAAAAATCATGTTGCGCCTGAGTCTCAACCCCTTCTGCAATCACATCAAGCTCCAGACTGTGGCCCATGCTGATAATGGTTTTTGCGATAATCATATCGTTCTTATCTATCGGAATATCCTTAACGAAAGAACGGTCAATTTTTAAAGTTGAGATGGGCAGGCTTTTAAGTTGTGCCAGCGATGAATGGCCGGTACCAAAATCGTCCATGGAAATCTTGATGCCCAACGTTTTAAGGGAATTGAGTTCAGTTAAATCCAGTTGCTGCATAATCAGGCTTTCGGTGACCTCTAACTCCAATTGCGACACGGGGAAACCCAATTCATTTAATTTTCTTTGCACCTTTTCAGCAAATCCCGGCACCAATTGTTTGACCGATAAATTGATTGCCAAAATAAATTCAGGCAATCCCGCCTGCCACCAGCTCAAACATTGCCGGCACGCCATGTCGATAACCTGCCAGCCAAGCGCTTCAATCAACCCGGACTGCTCTGCTGCCGGAATAAACTCCAGTGGTGAAACTACTGTTCCATCAGGCTTTATCCAGCGCACCAGAGCTTCGGCACCCACCAGTTCATTAGTACACGTGTATTGAGGTTGATAATAAACCTGGAATTCGGCATTTTCCAAAGCCTGCCGCAAACTTGAAACCAGCTCCAGACGTTGTTTTGCCTGTATCGTCAAATCGTGCTGATAAAGACAATATTGCCCCACCCCTTCCGCTTTTGCCTTAAACATCGCGGTATTAGCATTGCGCAGCAGATCAATATAATTTTCGCTATCGTCAGGATAGATGCTGACACCCATACTCGCCGACAACGAAAAATCAACCTGCTCATATCGATAACGCTGAGTCAATGCGTGCTGAATTTTCTGACATACGGCCTCAATCTGTTCTTTATTTTCAATATCTTCCAGAAGAACAGCGAATTCGTTACCCCCCGATCGGGCAAAAAAGACATCTTCCCCCAACACTCGAGTGATTTGCTGACACACATACACAATCAATTGATCGCCGGCTTCATAGCCTTGTAACTCATTGATGTCTTTAAATCGATCTAAATCAAGCAATAAAAGCGCCAGTTTTTGCTTTTTCTGCCGAGCTTGTTCGATACATTTTTCAAGCTGCAACAACAAGCTATGCCGATTAGGCCGTTGTGTCAGATGATCCTGATAGAGCGATTGCCACAACCTTTCTTGTTCTTTTTGCCGCTTGATGACAACACCGGCAACAATCGCGCAGGTTTCCAAAACCTTTTTATGAAACAATGAAGGCGCCCCTTCCTCTAAATGTGACAAAGCAAACGAGCCAACCACATCTTGATCAACATAAATAGGATTTGACCAACAGGCCGCAATATTGAAGTTTATGGCGAATAAACGAAAGGCTTCGCCTTGCCAGCGAATGTCATTTTTCGTCGATGCAACATATTGTGGAATTTTCTTAAACACCGCCGTTCCACAGCTCCCTGCCTGAGGCCCCGGCTGCAACCCACAAAGTTGATTGACCGCATCAGGCGGCAGTGATGGCGCTGCAACCACATTGAGTGCGTTTTTTTCGTCATTGAACAGCATGACTGAGGCTAAAGAGCCTGTGACCAATTTTTCAGCCAACAAACACAAATCATCTAAAACAGCTTCAAAACTGATCTCTGTCGTTGCCAATTGCCCCATAATGTCTCGTTGCAATGTCAACAAGGATTCAGCTTGTTTGCTACTGATTTCGGTATTGGTGGCTAAGTATGAGTCCATATTTGATGAGATTTGAAATGTTTGCTTTTAAACCATACAGATAGATTTTTCACCTGAAATACCTTTGCAGATGGTTTTTGTACTTCTAAAGATAGACCATAAGTGGCAGATCCTGCAATAACCTTATTTTTAAATTTGTTTTTATGGCAAATTACAGGGCTTTAATTTACAATTCCCGCTATGACTTCTCGTACAGCCGAAATTGAGCGTAACACGCTCGAAACACAAATCCGCATTTCCATCAATCTTGATGGCCAGGGCCAGTCCAGTTTTGAAACTGGCGTGCCATTTTTAGACCATATGTTGGATCAAATCGCCCGTCATGGCCTGATCGACATGACGATTGTGGCAAAAGGTGACCTTGAAATCGACGCCCACCATACCGTTGAAGATATTGGAATCACGCTTGGCCAGGCATTTGCCAAGGCGCTGGGCGACAAAAAAGGCATTTTTCGTTATGGCCATGCCTATGTGCCACTGGATGAATCCTTATCCCGCGTTGTCGTCGATTTTTCCGGGCGCCCCGGCTTGTTTTACCAGGTCGAATTCAAACGCGCCATGATTGGCCAGTTCGATGTCGATTTATTCCGTGAGTTTTTCCAGGGCTTTGTCAATCATGCCGGCGTCAGCCTGCATATTGACAATTTAAAAGCCGGTAATGCCCATCATATTGCCGAAACTGTGTTTAAAGCCTTTGGCCGTGCGGTTCGGCAGGCGATCACCCCAGACCCTCGTATGGCGGGCATCATGCCTTCCACCAAAGGATGTTTATAACCTTAAAGACTTGAAACCCAGCCATGTCAAGCGTTGCCGTTATTGATTACGGAATGGGCAATCTGCATTCGATTGCCAAAGCATTACAACATGCCGATTCCCGTGCCAAAGTCACCTTAGTTTCCGACTCTGCCAGCATTCTCAAGGCCGACCGGGTTGTTTTTCCCGGCGTCGGCGGCATGCGTGACTGCATGCAGGCATTAACTCAAACCGGCCTTGCCGACACCATTATCCAGGCCGCAACAAGCAAGCCTTTCTTAGGGATTTGCTTGGGCATGCAGGCCTTGTTAAGCGATAGCGAAGAAAACCAGCACACCGATTGCTTAGGCCTTATTCCAGGCCATGTCGTCCGCTTTCCAACAGATTTAACGGACAAGGCTGGAAATACCCTGAAAATCCCCCATATGGGTTGGAATCAGGTCAAACAGATCCCACACCCTTTATGGCGTCATATTCCAGATAACAGCCGGTTTTATTTTGTGCATAGTTACTATGCCGTGCCCGATAACCCGGCTCATGTTTTTGGTCGCAGCGAATACCCTGAGCCTTTCGTTTGCGCCATTGGCAAAGATAATCTTTTTGCCGTACAGTTCCATCCTGAAAAAAGCCAGAAAACCGGCTTGCAGTTGCTGGAAAATTTTCTCAACTGGGATGGCAGCCTGTGACTTTTTATATCGAGATTACCGAGACACTGTTATGTTATTGATTCCCGCTATTGATCTAAAGGAAGGAAAATGTGTTCGCCTGCGTCAGGGCCGAATGGAAGACGATACCGTTTTTTCTGAAGACCCGGTCGAAGTGGCCTCACGCTGGGTCGAGGCTGGTGCCCGCCGTATCCACCTGGTTGACCTGGACGGCGCATTTGCCGGCAAACCGGTCAATGCCGATATTATTCACGCCATTGCCGACCGCTACCCTGATGTTCCCGTACAAATTGGCGGCGGCATTCGTGATGAAGATACCGTTCAGGAATACCTGAATGCCGGCGTGCAATATGTCATCATCGGCACAAAAGCTGTCAGTGACCCGATGTTTGTACACGATGTGGCCATGGAATTTCCGGGCCATATCATCGTCGGCCTCGATGCTAAAGACGGCAAGGTTGCTGTCGATGGCTGGTCAAAACTGTCTCGTCACGATGTCATCGACATGGCGCAGAAATTTGAAGACTATGGCGTTGAAGCCATTATTTATACCGATATTTCCCGTGATGGCATGATGCAAGGCGTCAATGTCGAAGCGACAGCCAGGCTGGCCCGGGAAATTCGAATCCCGGTCATCGCCTCCGGCGGGATTACCAATATGGATGATATTCGAGCGCTTGGCGAAGTGGCAGAAGATGGCATCATGGGCGCAATCACCGGCCGCGCCATCTATGAAGGCACACTGGATTTTGCAAAGGCCGCAAAACTGGCGGAAAGTTTTGCGCCATGAGTTTAGCCAAACGCATTATTCCCTGCCTTGATGTCGATAACGGCCGCGTCGTCAAAGG
Source organism: uncultured Methylomarinum sp. (assembly GCA_964442675.1). GTDB lineage: Bacteria > Pseudomonadota > Gammaproteobacteria > Methylococcales > Methylomonadaceae > Methylomarinum. The sequence continues at coordinate 14,930 of CAYUAE010000021.1, read as the reverse complement.
CGTGAAATTTGTCGATATTCGCGATGCCGGCGATCCTGTCGAAATCGCCCGCCGCTATGATCGAGAAGGCGCAGATGAAATCACCTTCCTCGACATCACCGCCACCCACGACAACCGTGACACCATCGTGCATGTGGTCGAACAGGTCGCCAGCGAAGTCTTTATCCCGCTGACCGTAGGTGGCGGCATCCGCAAGCTCGATGATATTCGCACCATGCTGAGCGCCGGCGCCGATAAAGTGGGCATTAACAGTGCCGCTGTGTTCAACCCTGAGTTTGTCCGCGAGGCAGCGGAAAAATTCGGCTCACAGTGTATCGTCGTTGCCATCGACGCCAAAAAAGTCAGCGCCGACAACGAAGCTGATCGCTGGGAAATTTTTACTCACGGCGGCCGCAAACCGACCGGCATCGATGCCATTGAATGGGCTATTAAAATGACCGATTACGGCGCCGGCGAGATCCTGCTGACCAGCATGGATCGTGATGGTACCAAATCCGGTTTTGACCTGGCACTGACCCGCACGATCAGCGAACAGGTTGCGATTCCGGTCATTGCATCCGGTGGCGTCGGTAATCTCGATCACCTGGTTGAGGGCATTATTCAAGGCAAAGCTGATGCTGTACTGGCGGCCAGTATTTTTCATTTTGCCGAGTACAGCATCGAAGAAGCTAAACAACATATGCAAAATAACGGTATTGAGGTGCGTTTGTAATGAACGCAAACTGGCTGGATGAGATTCGCTGGAGCGACGAGGGACTGGTCCCCGCCATTGCACAATCGGCTAAAACCGGCCGCGTCGTGATGTTTGCCTGGATGAATCGAGAGGCATTAGAGCTGACGGCGCAACATGGCTACGCGGTGTATTGGTCACGTTCGCGGCAGAGACTCTGGCGCAAGGGGGAAGAGTCAGGGCATCGACAAAAGGTGCTTGATATTCGTGTCGATTGCGATAAAGATGTTATCCTGCTTGAAATTGAACAGGAAGGTGGTATCGCCTGTCATACCGGACGGGAAAGTTGTTTTTATCACAAACTGACGCAAAACCACTGGGAAGCTGTTGACCCGGTGCTAAAAGATCCTGACGTGATTTATCAAAAATAAATACCTTCCATTATGAAAATTCCTGAATTAAACCGTCTGTTATC
>CAYUAE010000021.1:0-13685 GCA_964442675.1 uncultured Methylomarinum sp. | reverse complement strand
ATCAAAAATAAATACCTTCCATTATGAAAATTCCTGAATTAAACCGTCTGTTATCATTAAAAAAAGGCATTAAAATCACTCATATGGCCATTTTGGCGCTGTCGATTCTGGTCGCATCCTTTCTATTTACCGGCAACAAAATTGCCCTGTTTGAAGAATCTGTCGACTATGAATTAGCCCGTGAGGTATTACAGGCCCTTGAAGCCCAAAACAGAGATAAAAAACTGGAATATGCCGAATCTCAACCCATTATCAAGTCGCTCGAACAACCCTTAAAAGATTTTGAATACAACCTGTATAGAAACCGCACTCGTGCCTTAGGATACCTGACCATCATAAAACAACGCTTTAAATATTTACGCTATAAGGATCTCGAAACGTCCGCAGCAGAAAAAATATTACGTGATGCCGCTGACCAGGCCAATCTATCGTTAAAAAAAGAGTGAACTTATTTTTGACTCATGGCTGACAACGCCCACACACCGGCGTTTATTGCGCGTATTGCCGTCCCCGTCCCGTTAAACCGGCTGTTCGATTACCGTTTGCCCTCAAAGCTTGATCCGGCGGCGCTCAAACCTGGCATCCGCATACGCGTTCCCTTTGGCCGAAGCCATAAAATCGGCATCCTGATCGCCATAGAAAAAGACAGCGATATCCCCGCACATCGTCTGAAAGACATTGCCGAAGTTTTAGACAGCCAGCCCATCTTCTCAGATCAACACATCCGGTTACTCAAATGGGCGAGTCGCTACTACCATCATCCAATTGGCGATGTGTTTCAAACCGCATTGCCGTTAGCACTGCGCAAAGGAAAACCGGCTCAAATCGCCACCGAAAAATATTATCGGTTAACCGCAACCGGACTGAACACGCCGGCTGAAACACTTAAACGCGCCAGGCGCCAACAAGCCCTGCTGTGCTGGTTTCAGCAAAACAACGCTATTGTCAGCACCCAGCAATTACGTGACTGGCATGCCAACTGGCGCCCTGCACTCAAAGGCCTGATCGACAAACAACTGGTCGAAGAAAGCGCAGCTTCGCCTGCGCCGGATAAACACCTCCTCAATCAGGCCGCTTTAGCGCCAAACGCTGAGCAACAATACGCCATCGACCGCATCTGCCAACAACTGAATGCATTTCACGCCTATTTGCTTGAAGGTGTGACCGGCAGCGGTAAAACCGAAGTCTATTTACAGGTGATTGAACGGGTTCTTAAAACACAACGGCAGGTTCTGGTGCTATTGCCGGAAATAACCCTGACACCGCAATTGGAGCAGCGTTTCTGCCAACGCTTCAATGTGCCTATAGTATCGAGCCATTCGCGTATGAGCGATAACGAACGCCTGAACGCCTGGCTGAAAATGCGCTCAGGCGACGCCGCTATTCTGCTCGGCACACGCTCGGCGCTATTTACGCCGCTTAAAAACCCCGGCCTTATCATTCTGGATGAGGAACATGACAGCTCGTTCAAACAACAGGAAGGCTTCCGCTTTTCCACCCGCGATGTCGCCTTGGTACAGGCGCGCAATCTTGGCATCCCGATCATATTAGGCTCGGCCACCCCGTCGCTGGAGAGCTTGTATAACGTGCGCCAGGGACGATTGCAATTATTGACGTTACCGGCTCGCGCAGGATTAGCCTGCAAACCGGGCTTTCAATTGCTCGATGTGCGCAACAAGAAAATGCAGGAGGGGTTGTCCGCCATGTTAGTTCACGAAATCGAACAAACCCTGGCCAAACAGGAGCAAGTGCTGCTGTTTTTAAATCGTCGTGGTTTTGCACCGGTACAAATGTGCCACAGTTGCGGCTATGTATCCCGCTGCCAGCGTTGCGATGCCAATATGGTCATTCACTTTACCGACAACAAACTGAGCTGCCACCACTGTGGCCGGGAACAGGCGTTGGGCATGACCTGCCCGGCCTGCAAATCGGCTCAATTACAGGCCGTCGGCCGTGGCACCGAGCGGGTTGAACAAACTCTGAACCAACTCTTCCCGGACAAAACCATCATTCGCCTGGACCGTGACAGTACCCAGCGCAAAGGGACACTGGAAAAGTATTTGACCCAAATCAATCAAGGCCAGGCCGATATTATTTTAGGAACACAAATGCTGGCGAAAGGCCACCATTTCCCCAATGTCACGCTGGTGGCGATTCTCGATGTCGATAGCGGCCTGTTCAGCATCGATTTTCATAGTGCCGAAAAAATGGCGCAGATGATTATCCAGGTTGCCGGACGCGCAGGCCGCGCCGAAAAACCCGGCAAAGTATTGTTGCAAACGCATCACCCCGACCATCCTTTACTGGTCACCATCTTGAAACAAGGTTATCCGGCTTTTGCAACGGCAGCTCTGGCTGAACGCCAGCAGGCCGGCCTTCCGCCCTACAGTTTTCAGGCGCTATTGCGGGTACAAGCTGGCAATACACAAGCCCCGCAGCAATTTCTGCAAGAACTTATCGAACGCATTCGTCCCGACACACCGGCCGATGTTCTGATTTTAGGCCCGGTACCCGCACCAATGGCCAAAAAGGCCGGCCAATTTCGCTATCAGCTGTTATTACAAAGCCCGCACCGGAAGGCCTTGCATAAGCTGTTAGACACCCTGGTCCTGACCATTGAATCCTTAAAATCTGCCCATAAAATTCGCTGGTCCTTAGATGTCGATCCGGTCGGCCTTTATTAGTCCAGCCGATTCATGGATAATACGCGGTTATTTGTATTTTTTCAGTTCAGGTCAGATGGCATTTGCAAATCGTTGCCACGCTGACTCGCCAAACTTTATATAAAAAAACCATGAAACAAACCCTGGAAGCTCTGCTTGAACAGGCGCTCGATGATTTGAAATCACAGGCTGCCGTCCCCCAAGATTTAACCCTGAAGCCGAGTGTTGAACGGACACGTGATCCCCAGCATGGCGATTTTGCCACCAACCTCGCCATGATGCTGGCAAAACCCTGTAAAAGCAATCCGCGCCAACTGGCTGAACAACTGATCTCCGCGCTGCCTCAGGATGCTCGTATCGAAAAGGTAGAAATCGCAGGCCCTGGCTTTATCAATTTTTACCTGAACAGCACAGCTCAGTTTGAAGTGGTGCAGCAGATTCATGAGGCTGGCCAGCGCTACGGCTTGAGCCAGATCGGTGCAGGAAAAAAAGTGCAGGTTGAATTTGTCTCCGCCAACCCGACCGGCCCGTTACACGTCGGCCATGGCCGTGGTGCCGCGTATGGCTCTGCCGTGGCGGACTTGCTGGAAGCTGTCGGTTTCGAGGTCGAACGTGAATATTATGTCAACGATGCCGGCCGGCAAATGGATATTCTGGCGACCAGCATCTGGCTGCGCTATCTGGAAGAATGTGGCGAAGTGGTTCCCTTCCCCAGCAACGGTTATCGCGGTGAATATGTGCGGGAAATTGCCGTGCAGCTGCATAAATCCGTCGGCAATGAATATCGCCGTCCGGCTGAATTGATTCTGGAAGATATCCCGGCCGATGAGCCTCAGGGCGGCGACAAGGAAAAACATATCGATGCCTTGATCGAACGCACGCAAACCTTGCTCGGCTCACAATACGCCGATGTGTTTCAAGCCGGTCTGAAACAGATTCTGGAGGATATTCGCCAGGATCTGGAAGAATTTGGCGTCAGCTACCAAAACTGGTTTTCCGAGCGCTCACTGATGGATTCCGGTGCGGTCGAAAAGGCCTTGCAAAAACTCGATGAAGCCGGTTTTCTGTACGAAAAAGAAGGCGCAAAATGGTTTGCCTCCAGCAAACTTGGCGACGAAAAAGACCGGGTCGTGGTGCGTGAAAACGGCCAGACCACCTATTTCGCCTCGGATATTGCCTACCACTTAAACAAGCTGGAGCGCGGTTATGATGAAATCATCAATATCTGGGGAGCCGACCACCACGGCTACATTCCACGGGTACGTGCGGCATTGAAGGCCTTGGGCGGCGATAACAGCAAGCTTAAAATCCTGCTGGTGCAATTTGCTATCTTATGGCGTGGTGACGAAAAAGTGCCTATGTCCACCCGTGCCGGTGAGTTTGTGACCTTACGTCAGCTCCGCAACGAAGTCGGCAAAGATGCCGCGCGCTTTTTCTATGTGATGCGCAAATCTGAACAACACATGGATTTTGACCTGAAACTGGCGACCTCGAAAAGTAATGAAAATCCGGTGTATTATGTGCAATATGCCCATGCGCGGGTGTGCAGTGTCTTACGGCAACTGGATGAAAAAAACCTGCTGCGCGATATACCGCAGGGCATGGAAAACCTGAATCGCTTGACTGAAGAACACGAATCGGCACTGTTGACGACGCTGTCAAAATATCCGGAAGTGTTAGAACGGGCAGCATTGCAACACGAACCGCACCAATTGATTCATTATTTACGTGAACTGGCCAATAATTTCCACACTTACTATAATGCCCACCAATTTCTGGTGGACGATGCGGCCTTACGCGATGCACGCCTGAATCTGATTTGTGCGGTCAAACAAGTCCTGGCGAATGGTTTGAACCTGTTGAAAATCAATACCCCTGAGGCGATGTAATGCCTAGAGACTACAAACACCGCGCACAACCGAAAAAAACCCGCAGCAAACAGGTCGCATCACCTAAGGTGGCCTGGTGGAAATGGCTTCTGGTACTCGTGTTAATCGCGGCGTTTGCAGGATTTCTCAATTTTTTAAGAACATCGGCACCGGCATCGAAAACCACAACGGAAACTCGGCCCGCCGCGCCGCATAACACGGCAAAAAAACCAAAGCCCAAACCCAAAAAACCGGCCAGGAAAACGGAAAAACCGCATTTTGAGTTTTACACCCGGCTGCCGAAAGAAACCGTGGTCACCGACTATGAAATCAAAACCCGTGTACGTGAAGAACGTGTCGGCAAAGCCAAAAAAGCGCAATATCTGATTCAGGCCGGCTCTTTCCAGAAATTTTCAGACGCTGACAAACGCCGGGCGCAACTGGCCTTGATGGGCTTTGAATCGCACATCGAAAAAGCCCGTGTCGGCAACACCGTCTGGCACAGGGTCAAACTCGGGCCATTCTCCCGCCCGTCCGCCGTTGCTACGATTCAGACACGGCTGAAAAAAGCCGGTATCGATGTCATTATTACCGAAAAATAATAAATCCAGCACCTCTTTAAAAAACCTTGTTAAAAAACTTAGCTTTAGGATGAGGTGCTGGGTCAATGGCAAGGTATTCTAGAGGTGCTGAATAAACTCAAGTTCACTTACGTTTAGGCGGCACCGGATCATGGCCATGCCCACCCCAGGGCTGGCAGCGTAGTAGCCGTTTCAGGGTCAACCAACTGCCATAAAAAGGCCCATGCCGCTTCAAGGCTTCCAACGCATATTCTGAACAGCTCGGCTGATAGCGGCAGCTCGGCGGAAAAAACGGTGAGATGACGAGTTGATAAAAACGTACGATTTTGATCAATATAAATTGCAGGGCTTTCGTGATCATCTCAGGCAATACTCCGGTATAAGGCCTGACAAACCGTATCGAGCTGCTCATCGGTCATAATATAAGGTGGCATAGTGTAAAGCAGGCGACCAAAAGGCCGCAGCCATACACCTTGTTCCACCAGGCGACTTTGAATCGTGCCGACATCCAGCGCCTGCTTCATTTCCACCACGCCAATCGCGCCCAAAACACGCACATCCGCGACATTTGACAAATCCCGGCAAGGCGCAAGACCCGCTGTAAGCCCGTTTTCAATACGTTGAACCGCCTGCTGCCAATCCGATTCCAGCAAGACATCGAGACTGGCACAGGCCACTCGACAGGCCAGTGGATTGGCCATAAATGTTGGCCCATGCATGAAGCAATGCGCCTCACTCTCGGCAATTTGCTGGCTGATAGCACGAGTCGTCAAGGTCGCCGCCAATGTCATATAGCCACCGGTCAAGGCCTTGCCCAGACACAACAAATCCGGCGTAATCCCGGCATGTTCACAGGCCAGCAAGCGGCCGCTACGCCCAAATCCGGTGGCGATTTCATCGGCAATCAACAACACCTGATAGTCATCACACAACTGTCTGATTTCACGCAAATACTGTGGATGATAAAACCACATGCCGCCTGCGCCCTGCACAACAGGCTCTAAAATCACAGCGGCAATGTGTCGATAATTCTGCTGTAATAGCCGTGCAAATTCGTCTATCGCCTCGGGGCGCCAGTCCTGATGGAAACGAATCTCAGGGCGCGGGGCAAAATAATGCTGTGGCAACACGCCAGAAAACAAATGATGCATGCCATTTTCCGGGTCACAAACCGACATCGCACCAAAGGTGTCGCCATGATAGCCGCCCTTGAGAGCTAAAAAGCGATGTTTTTCGTCCTTGCCCTGCGCCTGCCAGTATTGAATCGCCATTTTTAACGCGACTTCCACACTGACAGAGCCGGAATCGGCCAAAAAAACCTGGTCCAGCGCGGGCGGGGTGATTTGCAACAAGCGCTTGACCAGTTCCGCAGCCGGCTCATGAGTCAAACCACCGAACATGACATGCGCCATTTGCTCGATTTGTGCATGTGCTGCCTGGTTCAGGCGCGGATGATTATAGCCGTGAATGACCGACCACCAGGACGACATGCCATCAATCAAGCGGCGACCATCTGTTAATGTTAAATAGACACCCTCAGCGGATGCGACTGGATATGGCTCAGGTTGAGCCGGAATCGCCGTGTAAGGATGCCAGATATGCTGCCTGTCCAGCGCCAACAGCGCGTCAGTCTTCATCCGCTAGTCGCCGCAGTTGCTTTGCGCAGGCGATCATTGACAGCCAGCCAGCTTTCATCATCCGGTACAGCTTCTACCAGAATCTCATCCAACCCTTGCTGGTCCAGCTGCCGTAATGCGGCATACAACTCATGCCCATAAGCGACCGGGTCGTCTGGCATTCTTTGCAGATAGACCCGGCCTTCGTAGTCCGAATAATCATGCCAGCTTAAAATTCCTACGCGCCGATTTTCTGCCAAACACTGCGTGAGACGTTGTAACAATTCCGACTGCGTGCATAACACACTGGGCGTATCCGGCGCATAATGCAAAGCCAGTGTGCCCGGTGCGCGTGTTTCAATGCTGCCTGGCAAGCTGACTGACTGCCCGATAACGGCTGCTATTTGTTCCGGCGTGATATGCCCTGGGCGCAGAATCTGCGGCCCCTGCCCGGTTAAATTGACAATGGTTGATTCCAAACCGACACGACAGTTACCGCCATCGAGAATCAATTCAATGCGGTCGCCAATTTCTGAGAAGACATGCGCCGCCTGCGTCGGACTGACATGATTGAAGCGATTGGCCGATGGCGCAGCGATACCGCCGCCAAACTGTCGCAACAAGGCCAGCGCAAGCGGATTGTCCGGAATACGTAAGGCAATGGTCTGTTGGCCGCCGGTCACCTCGAGCGGCACATCAGGGTGTTTGGGCAAAATCATGGCTAATGGGCCAGGCCAGAACTGCTCTGCCAACCGCCAGGCCACATCAGGAATGCTTTGCGCCCATTGCGTCAATTGCGAGGTTTCAGCCAGATGCACAATCAAGGGATGATTGGCCGGCCGCTGTTTCACCGCGAAAATTTGCCGCACGGCTGCCGGGTTCCGGGCATCCGCACCCAGACCATACACAGTTTCGGTTGGAAAAGCGACTAACCCGCCCCGTTTGAGAAGTGCTATCGCATCGGCAAGCGCGTCTTCGCCTGCAATTCGGGCCTGCTCTGGCATCATCCCGTTACAATGTATAAAAATATGCCATTATAGCATTTCCTTTTCTCAAGAAACGACCATGTTTTGCCCCCAGAGAACAAGATTGACTGCATCCACTACGGAATTTGAAGACCGCCAAACACAAACTACTTCTTTCCCTTGTTAAGGTAAGTATTGGCTTCTAAATGCGAAGGAATACGTCTCAAGACACGAATATAGGCACGCTTTGCCGCCTCATAATCACCTAACCAGGCTTCGGCTCTGGCCAGATACACCCAGGGCGCTGCATAAGCAGGATAGCGGGCGGCCAGTTCGGAGGCGTGCTTTTTCATGAGGCTCCAGTTCCGGCTACCTTCTTCGCTCATCAATATCCTGAGGTGAGCGGTATAATTCCAAGGCGATACTTTCAAGACTTGCCGGGCATAACGCGCCGACTCTTTCCAGCGTTGCTGCGCCAATAAAGGCAAGGTAATCCCTAAATAAGCATCGATAGAATCCGGATTTTGCCGCAAGGCCTTTTGATAATTTCGGATAGCATCGTTATGGTTGCGCAACAGATAGTTTAACCAGGCATAACGAAGCAAGGCATACTCTGCCGTATCGCCACCCCCTTGCAGAAACGGCTCGATCACGGCGGCGGCTTCTTTATAGCTACCCTTCGCTTCCAGAGTATAGGATTTTGCCCAGATATCGATTTCATCGGCCTGTGCGGTTTTACCACCTAGCAAGATGAGGACAATACTCAAGCTGCGTATCAGTGTTTTGAAATGTGTATTCATGTGTCAATTACCAACTTTTGCTGATATTCAAAAAAACAGACCGGTTGCTATAGTCATCGCCAAGGGGGCCAAACTGATAGTTGCTATAACTGCCAACCAGCTGCATTGACCACGAGTCATTCAAATCCCAGATACCCGCCAGAGAAAAAGCTTCTTCTTGCGTGTCGGCCAGGTTATAAACATCCGCAGTATCGGCATCAACGGCATAGATACGCTCACCCGCCAAGACAGTCGCTTGCAATCGGCTGATATTCAATATGGCATCAGGTGAAAAATAATGCGTCAGCTTGAGTTCTGCGGCATAAGTATCTCGTTTACCTTGCGTTCGTGCGGTATTGGATGAATAAATGAAATATCCACGCAATTGCAGCCAGTCACTATTCTGGTTAAAGCCAAAACCTATCGTAGGCGTCACTTGATGCAGATCCAGATTACCCGCGTAATTGGAATAGGCATAGCCCACATCGGCATAAAAACTTTTATCGAAGGCAAGATAAGCGATTTGCGGCGCAACAATTTTCCCATCATCACTCGCATCTGTTGGGTCGTTATTGTCAACCCAGTGCCCATCCAGACGCAAAGTCAGTCGCCCTGGCAAAGCATCCGGAGTGAAATGTTTCCGCACACTGGCAAAATAAGCATTTTGCGTCAGCGTAGCAATACCATTTTTAAAGTTTACCTCAATCCGGTTATAGCCTGCGGTAACCCCGACACTGTCAAGGTAATCGGCAGCAACAAACACACCGGTCGACCAGATATCCTCACGCAATGCTGAATTCGAATAATCGCCATAACTGCCTTGCGCATCCATTTTGACATCCCACTCTTCACCAGCCAACGCCGGTTGACAAGACAGAACAACAGGCAACATGGCGGCTGCCAGGCAACAATATTTTATTTTTTTCATAACCCCTCTCTTCTACTTTTAAATCTTGTTCAGACTAAGGCTGACTGCCGGAATACCTTGATCTTCAATCGTTGATATTTTTTCCAGCTCCGCCTCCACAACACAGTATTCTGATTTCAACATGAGACGAACACAACCCTGCTGGGGATGGATAACCGCTTCGGTTGTCGCTGCTTGCTGAATTGTAGACCACAAAATCAATTGGTGCCGCCCCTGTTGCAACCAAATACCGTCTTTGTCATAACGTTGATAATGACTCTCCAGCCCGCCTCCGAGAGGGCGCATTATTCCACGCAAACAACGCCATAAGGTGTTCAGTGGCAACAATCTGTCGCTGGGTGCATCCCGCCATTCTATTGCCCTATCCGACAAAGGTGTCAAACCAAGTGCCAGCAACCACAGGTCAAGCAATATATCGTCCCCCGCCGACCGTTCAAAAAAATACAACACCCCACCCTCTTCCATAAACCGAACAGAAGCGCCGCTTTCACTGGATAAACGAAGTTCGCCCAATAAACCTATAGTAACCGTCAAACATTGTGAGACCCATTTGCCCTGATCCTGACGATAGCGATAGTGAAACTGTCGCCCTAAAGGTAAATGTAAGGCTTGTTTAACGCGCCCTTCAGACTTGATGGCCGAAAGCAACTGGCCTTCTTTCGGTCGGCAGGCGACACAATAACGTGCTGTTTTATGCGGGTCTGTTTGTAAGGTCACGCCCATTAAATGAAATGGATGGGTCGGACTGCCTAATACAGGTGTCGTTTGAACATGCAAATGAATATGCGGCTGAGGCGAACGCCCGCTATTACCGCAGCGTGCCACCGGCTGCCCGGGCTCAACCCGTTCACCGACCACCACTTTCACACTATATTGACCGAGGTGGGCGAGCAAGACATAAAGCCCGTTATCCAACCGGATAAGTACAAAATTCCCCCAATTATTTTTACTGTCCACGTCACCCGGCATATTGTCGGGCAAATCGTTCTGACAGCGCACAATAGTGCCATAACAGGGCGACAGTACGGGCAAATCAAAACAATAAAAATCATGCAGTGTCTTGCCGTTATGCGCAAAACTACGCCCCTGTTTGGTAATAAAAAAATCCAGTGCATGTTGCCAGGGCGGCTGATGGGTATGCGCGCCATTAAAGCCTTGATAAATGGCCCAGGTTCCAAAAAAAGGGGCGCGTAACGGCACGCTGTTCGGCTCGGCACCTCGAGCTTCAGCCAATCGGGAACGCTCATAACTTAGCTCAGGCAAAGCCGGAGATTCCAGCAATAAATAAGGCGGGGTCGAGGCCGTACGATTGCGCATGGCCATCAGGAATGCCAAGGTCGTCAATAGAAAAGGAATGGCCAGCACCGGCAAGCCATAAATCTGCAACATGCCTTGAACGGCTACGGTCAGCAATGAAGATATAGCGGCGGCCAGCATCGCCAGTATCAAACTATGCCAGCCTGGCACCATATACATACCGCCAATGGCCATCGTGGACAGGATAAAATTAAACCCACCCCATTGCCCTAACGTAGGATGAATACTGCCTGACAACCAGTGTAAAACGCCATTGCCCACCCCATAGCCTAAAACAGCCAAGAGAGCCAGATAACGTGAATTCCACAACAAACCCATAAAAAACAATACGCCCGCCACCGGATGCGGGATAAAAAATGATGACCCCAAGGCTGTAAAAAACGCATCGAGCCAGGTATTGATAAACGGCTCGATGGGCGCCATGGGAAACAAATAGACGCTTAAATTGCCATACGCTTGCGCTGCAAAAAAACAGATCAGAGCGGTCATGACGAAAGGTAAACTCAATACCGGCAAATGCCCCAGACGCCAGAGAATATCCACAAGCGCTACGGTTAAAAAAACCGCGAAAACAGCACCTAACAGAATCAGACTTAATAGATAGACATCAAGCTGATAGACCACACCCAAGGCAAGCCCTACCAACAAGCTGTTGTAAATATACAGTCCATTGCTGATATTCGGAAAAGACAACAGGCGTGCGGCAAGATGACCCGTGAATGCCGCAATCAACCCGGACATCCCGGCGTTGGGATACCAGAAACTGGCTAATAAAAATATAAACCCAATCCCCGGTTGACTGGAAAAAAGAATCGCGGCATACGCCTTTAATACACCGCAGCCCGTTTCCCGTACAGCATTCACTACCGCTGTCACATGACTGGTCATCGTCTGATCAGTTCTTATTCAACGGCACGAAGATGTTCCGGCAAACGCTCCATTGCGGTAACCGCCTGCAAATCTTCCGCCTGCCGTATCACAGATACCGTATCATCATGAATCATGACAACATTTGGCCGATATTCGATAAATTGCAACCATTGCGTATTATTATACGCGCCTACCGGCGAAATAACCAGGCGATCACCCACCCGCAATGGCGGCAATGTGACGCTGGCCCGTACGACATCGATGTTCATACATAAAGGCCCGTAAAGCACCGTTTCTTCCGGTATGCCCTGAGTTTCTTGCGCCAGCTTGACTCGATGGTTATACCAAAAGCCGGTAAACAGCAGATTCACGCCAGCGTCCAATACGGCCGAGCGCCGCCCGTCAGGTAAATGCTTTGTCGCAACGACACTGCTGACCAGGCTGCCTGCATCATCGATCACCGCCCGACCGGATTCCAGAATAAGCGTGGGCTGCGGCTTACCACGCGCCGTTCGTCCACGCGTTGCATCAAGCAAGGTATCGCAGATTGCGCGTGCATATTGTTCAATTTCGGGAACCACTTGTTCGGGCGGCAAATAAATACCTTGCAAGGCATTCTGCGAGGCAAAGCCGCCGCCGATATCAATGCTGTCGATTTCACATCCCGTTTCGCTTTCCACAACATCCATAAACGCACACATGATACGCACTTGCGCTTCATACGCTCGGGTATCGAGTACAAAAGTGCCAATATGACTGTGCAATCCACGCAATTTGAGATAGGGGCTGTCGCCAATCCGTCGCGCAGCGTCCAATGCCTGGCCATTTTCAATATTAAATCCAAAACGACTCCAGGGTTCATTGTAACCGGTATCAAAATTAAGCCGGATTGTCACCGGAATCACGGTCTCTTTGCTCGCACCAATGGCCTCCAGCGCATACATTTCATCCAGATTATCAATATGAATCCGAGCGCCTTCCGTGACTGCGCGCTCCAGAATATCGCTTTGTTTATGCGGGCCGTTAAATATAATCTGCTCGCCGGGAATCCCCAGCGAACGCGCTTTCTCATATTCAAAGGCCGAGACAACTTCCGCCCAGGCGCCTTCCTGATGCAACACCTGACAAATCGCGCCCAAATAGTTTGTCTTGTACGACCAACCATAAATCACATCCGGATAACGGGTTTGAAAGGCATTGAGCAAACGCCGGACATTGTCTCTCAGGCGTTGTTCAGAATACACGAATAATGGTGAGCCAAAACGCTCCACCAGCTCATCGATGGCAATCCCGTCTATATCGGCTTGATAGGTCTTTACCGCCCCACTGCCAAATTTATTTAACCCGCTCTTATGCACTCCACCGAGAATATGAGGGGTCAAAGTCGGCTTTATCCATTTTTTCTTGTCATTCATTACGATCACTCTCCATCAGTCCACCGTGAACAGTCATATTTTCAAACTGTTGTAAATTAATTAACACTTCTTGCGCATAGCGAATAAAAAGCTGCCCGACCTGTGGCGCGGGCAATTCAGGCAAAGGCAGGTCATAAATCAAATTCAATAATAATTGCGGCAAATTACGCCCGACGCCCTGTGACAAATAAACCCAGGCCGGAAAGCGCGGATTGATTTCGACCAGATGATAGCGCCCGTTAACATCCCGCAACACCTCAATCTCCAAAGGGCCAGGCCAACATAAAGACTTGGCCAGCGCTTCAGCCAACTGCAATAATTGCTCATCCCAAATCGAAATACCGGCCCAGGCCTTGCCTTTCTCTGAAACCGCCCGCTTGCTCATCATGACCACACCATGCAAGCCGCCCCGGCCATCACCGACCGCCGTCAAATTAACCTCTTCGCCACGAATAAATTGCTGAACCAATACCGGCAGCCCCCATTCATTGGCAATGCGATGAAACACTTCGGCAGCCTGATCGGCATTTTCAGCCACAGCAGCATCGTAGAATTGTCCTTTGACAACCAGCGGATAACGCCAGCCCTGTTGCTGACATTGATAAAAAAATCCCGCATGCGTGACCGATAAAGTTTTCGGGTAATCGATACCCGCTACGGCCGCCAGTTCACCCACCCACAAC
>CAYUAE010000020.1:0-20538 GCA_964442675.1 uncultured Methylomarinum sp. | reverse complement strand
AAATCGATGCTGAAAAGAGCTTCGTGTTTTCTACTTTTAAAAAACAATTGGAACAGTGCTTGATACAGGGTAAATAGTGCGCTGGATCGTATCCGGGCTGTCAACACAATTGCCAAGCTATGATAGGAAAACAATGACAGAACTGTTAAAGAAACGCTGGCACCACCTCCCTGAAGCTGAAGTGACCGAGATTCTGGATGTTCACGCCGATACCGGACTGGATCAAGTTGAGGTTGAAAAGCGCAGAGAAAAATTTGGCAGCAATACATTAACCCTGAAAAAGGGTAAAGGGCCGTTACTGCGTTTTTTACTGCAATTTCATCAGGCACTGGTTTATATCTTGTTGGTTGCCATCGGTGTCAAAATATACCTGGGTGACTGGGTCGCTGCCGGCGTGATATTCGGCGTGGTTTTGCTGAACGCTATTATCGGATTTGTGCAGGAAGGTAAGGCATTAAGTGCACTGGCCGCATTGACTCATGCCTTAAAGACAGAGGCCACCGTGTTGCGCTCAGGAGAGAAACAGCGCATAGATGCCACCGAGTTGGTGCCAGGCGATATTGTGTTTTTGCAATCGGGCGATAAGGTTCCTGCGGATATGCGTTTATTGGATTGTCGTGAACTGCAGATCGACGAGTCGGCATTAACGGGTGAATCTGTCCCGGTCAGTAAGCAGGTGGCGGTGCTGCCGCATGATACCTTGCTTGCTGACCGTAGCAATATGCTGTATTCATCAACCCTGGTCACGTATGGTACTGGGAAAGCTGTTGTTGTGGCAACGGCTGACAAGACCGAAATTGGCCGTATCTCTGAATTGATCAGTAATGCTGAAGTTCTGGCGACACCGTTGACACGTAAGATAGCAAAATTCAGTCATATTCTGTTATTTGTCATTCTTGGGCTGGCGACCCTGACTTTTTTTGTGGGATTGGCACACGGAGAATCCTGGGAAAGCCTGTTTATGGCCAGTGTTTCCTTGTCGGTCGCGATGATACCGGAAGGACTACCCGCGGTGATGACCATTACCCTGGCGATCGGGGTATCGAGGATGGCTAAACGCAATGCGATTATTCGTCATCTACCCGCAGTAGAAACCTTAGGCAGCACAACCGTCATTTGTTCCGATAAAACAGGTACGCTGACGCGTAACGAAATGACGGTGCAGCACGTTTGGGCAGGTCAGGAACATTTTGTCATTGAAGGTATTGGTTATGTTCCCGAGGGCTGCATTACCCAGAATGGTAAAACAGTTGAAATCAGTACCAAACCCAGTTTGCGGGAATGTTTGCAGGCGGGCTTATTGTGTAATGATGCCACATTAAAACAAAGCGAGAAGGGCTGGGGGATTGCAGGAGACCCCACTGAGGGCGCATTGCTGGTGTCTGCGCGTAAAGCAGGGCTGGAGCATGCCGCATTATTAAAGCAAATGCCACGACTGGATGCGATTCCTTTTGAGTCTCAGTATCAGTATATGGCAACGCTGCACTCCAATGCGGCGGGTGGAGAAAATATTATCTATTTAAAAGGCTCTGTGGAAAGTGTCTTACAGCGTTGTAACACAATATTAGACGAAAAGGGATCTCCCACTCCACTGCAACCAGCAGAAATAACGGCACAGGTCGAGCATATGGCGAGTCGGGGCCTTCGGGTTTTAGCGTTTGCCCGGTTGCCGGTATCTACAGACACGCAGCATATCGATCACGATAACGTTGCTAATGGTATGCAATTTATTGGCTTGCAAGCCATGATTGACCCACCTCGTGAAGAAGTCATTCCAGCCATAGCCGCCTGTCGGTCGGCGGGAATACAGGTCAAAATGATCACGGGCGATCATGCACTAACAGCCGCTGCAATTGCTGAGAAAATAGGTTTAAGCAACGCAGCAGATGGGGAAACAACAGTACATACCGGTACAGAACTTGAAGCGATGAGTGGTACTGAATTAACACAGGCTGTGAGAATAACTGCCGTTTTTGCCCGAGTCACACCCGAACAAAAATTACGCCTGGTCGAGGCTCTGCAAGCGAGTGGTGAAGTGACGGCGATGACAGGTGACGGTGTTAACGATGCTCCCGCTGTGCGTAAGGCTGATATAGGTATCGCGATGGGGATTACCGGCACTGAAGTCGCCAAAGAAGCTGCCGATATGGTATTAACGGATGATAATTTTGCCACCATTGAAGCGGCCGTAGAGGAAGGCCGTGGAGTGCTGGATAATTTAATAAAATTCATCAGCTTTATATTAGCCACTAATCTGGGTGAAGGATTGGTTATTATCGTTGCTGTACTCATGGGTGAAATGTTACCCGTGCTCCCGGTGCAGGCATTGTGGATTAATATGACTGCTGCACTATTTTTAGGTCTGACGTTAGCTTTTGAACCGCGCGAACCAGGACTCATGGCCAGGCCACCGCGCCCCACTTCTGCACCCATTTTGAATGGGGAGCTCATATTCCGTATTTTTCTAGTCGGCTCGATGCTGCTTGCAGGGGCTTTCGGTTTATTTGAATGGGCACTTCAGCACGGCGCCAGTGAAGAACAGGCACGTACCATTGCAGTCAACGTTTTCGCTGTAGGTGAGTCGTTCTATTTACTGAATTGTCGTTCATTACGGCTGTCTATGTTCAGCTTAGGACTGTTTAGTAACCGATGGGTCTGGGCGGGTATATTTTCCATGATAATGGCGAGTCTGGCATTTACCTATTTGCCGATAATGAATCAATTATTTCACACTGCACCGATTGGCCTGAATGATTGGTTACATATCATTATTGTAGGGTTTACCATTCATATGGTTATCGCTTTGGATAAAAGACTACGTTTGTGGTTGGAACAACGACATGCAAAAACAAGTCAGTCAAAGCAGAAAAATCCGGAAGTTTTTAAATAAGCCGTGTAAAAATATATGGAAAAAGAGTCCAGCCTTTTATTTTTAATTACTTTTCAGGGAGAGAGTCTTTATGTCTTTGTTTCGCCTCGCATCGATCAAGAGTTCTGAAATTACACCGAAAGAACTATTTTTAGCCCGCCGCAAAATCATCAAAGCTTCTTTAGGTCTCACTGCCGCTGCATTTTTACCGACGGCAGCGAATGCTGAAAAAAAGCCATTTGAAGCCGTGCCGGTTGGCCCTTATTCAGGTGACTTTCCGGTGACCGATTATGAAGATGTCACCCATTACACCAATTATTACGAATTCACGACCAACAAGACCGGCTCGACCGTGTTGGCGCAGGCGCTGAAGACGGAGCCCTGGCAGGTTGAAGTCAGTGGCGAAGTGGAAAAGCCCGGTGTTTATCATCTGGAAGACATTCTTAAGCAAAACCCCTTGCAGGAAAGAATCTACCGTTTTCGCTGTGTTGAAGCCTGGTCGATGGTGGTACCGTGGATCGGTTTTCCGCTCGGCGATATGCTGAAGACATTTAAGCCGACATCACGGGCGAAATTTGTTGAGTTTACCACCGTTTATCAGCCTGAAAACATGCCGGGACAACGCAGTAAATCACTGGACTGGCCTTATACAGAAGGGCTTAGAATTGACGAAGCTATGCATCCATTGAGCTTTATCGCTACCGGAATGTATGATGATGAGCTGCCTAAACAGAATGGTGCTCCGCTGCGTCTGGTTGTGCCCTGGAAATATGGTTTTAAGAGTATCAAGGCCATCGTTAAAATACACTTTACCGAAACCATGCCGCAAACGGCCTGGAATAAAGCCGCGCCGGATGAATATGGCTTTTATGCCAACGTCAATCCGAATGTTCCGCATCCGCGTTGGAGCCAGGCGCGGGAAAGAATTCTGGGGGCGGGATTGTTTGCATCAAAACGGGATACCGAGATGTTTAACGGTTATGCCGAACATGTCGCATATCTTTATAAAGGTATGGATTTAAGCCAATACATCTGATGCGCCTTAAAAAACCGCACTGGCGCGCGATTAAAGTCATTGTTTTCTGTGTGTCGCTGTGGCCGTTGGCCCAGCTTGTCTTCGATGGCGTGAATGATGGCCTGGGCGCAAATCCTGTCGAAACCTTACATCTCACTCTGGGTCGCTGGGCCTTGCGTTTTTTATGTTTAACGCTGGCGCTGACGCCATTGCGCCACCTGAGTGGCCAGAGTTGGCCGCTGCGTTTCCGGCGCATGATGGGGTTGTTTACATTTTTTTATGCCAGTCTGCATCTGCTGGTGTTTTTGTGGCTGGATATTGAATTTTCCTGGCGCTATTTTCGTCAGGAAGTGACAGAAACGCCGTATTTATTATTGGGGCTGGCAACGTATTGTTTGTTATTGCCACTGGCACTGACATCAACTGCAAATATGCAGAAACGGCTGGGTCGATCTTGGAAAACATTGCATAAATTGATTTATCCTGCCGCTATATTGGCGCTGTTGCATTATTTCATGCTGGTCAAGTCGGATCTGAATCAGCCCTTGATTTATGCGGTAGTTATTTTTATTTTGCTTGTTGTCAGAATACAGCCGAAACGTATCGCTTGATATTTTGTTTTAGTGGCAGAGAAAGCAACAGGCAAAAAAAAGGCGGTTTGAAAAAACCGCCTTGAATAGTATTTAGGAAGAATATAACGCAACTTTTAGCTGTATGACCTTAAAGTTAGGTTAATAATAGCAACGGGTATAGAAAATGAAAATGTGGCATATTGTCGCAGGCCCTCGATAGATACTTTCATATCAACACACTCAAGCGTTACACTGCTCTCTTATTTAATTTTGCCTCAATAACGTTTATGCTCGCTCAAGTTTTACCTAAATCAGAAATATCGATTCGTGAAAATCTTAAATGGCTGTTTGTTTTACGCAATCTGATTATTTTCGCCACGATCTTCCTGATGTTTATT
Source organism: uncultured Methylomarinum sp. (assembly GCA_964442675.1). GTDB lineage: Bacteria > Pseudomonadota > Gammaproteobacteria > Methylococcales > Methylomonadaceae > Methylomarinum. Next base: position 15,684 of record CAYUAE010000020.1, on the reverse strand, counting down.
GTGACAACGGGACTCGGCATCAAGCTGCCGCAGGATCAGTTGTGGCTGGTTATCTTTGCGATTGCTGCAGTCAATTTATACACCTGGATGCGCTTACAAACGCAAGAGCCTGTGACGGAGCTGGAGATTTTTACGCAGTTGGTGATTGATGTGGTTGCGATGGCAGCCATGCTGTATTTAACCGGCGGCGCATCCAATCCGATTATTTGGGTATTTCTGCTGCCGGTTATTGTCACCGGTATTATGTTGCCGCAGACATATACCTGGAATATGGTGATATTAACGGCCTGTATCTACACTATTCTGATCGGTTTCAATATTCCATTGCCCGCAATTGAACCGCATATGCCAGACCCTGCGCTGATGTCACCCGAGGTCAATCATCAGCTGCATTTAATCCGGGATCGACATAATTTCAATCTGCATATTTTTGGTATGTGGTTCGGGTTTGTGTTCAGCGCGGGACTGGTCGCGTTTTTTGTGATCGAGTTATCCCGTTCACTGAAGGAAAGGGAGCGTAATCTGGCAGAAGCACGTGAACAAGCCTTGCGCAATGAAAAAGTAGTTTCCTTGGGGACACTAGCGGCCAGCGCCGCGCATGATATGGGAACGCCTTTAGGAACGATTGCCATTTTATCGCATGAATTACAGCACGACTTTCCCGAACATCGTTTTCCAGATGCCTATCAAAAACTGAAAATCATGGATGAGCAGATCAGGCGGTGTAAGGAAGCGTTGGCATTGATGAGTGTTTCTGCGGGAAAAATGCGGGCTGAATCGGGCAATATTATGCCTGTGAGTGAATATCTGGATGAATTGCTTAATCTGTGGCGGGCTGATAATGCCAAAACCACGCTACGGTTATTTATAGACCCGGCCTCAGCAGCCGTTTCTAATGCTCAAATTGTCGCAGAAATCACCCAGACCCATGCTATTATTAATATCCTCAACAATGCCGCGCAGGTCACTGCAGAAGACAAAGGCATTGAGTTTCATGCCAGTTGGACGCAAGAAAGATTACATATTACGATACGGGATTTTGGGCCGGGCATCCCACCTGAACAATTGAAAATGTTGGGCAATCAGCCGGTCAAGAGCAAAAAGAAAGGAATGGGCGTAGGGCTTTTATTGACCTTTTCCACCATCAAGCGACTCGGTGGCGAAATTGCCTTTTCCAATCTGGAATCAGGTGGCGCCCAGGTTGAAATTTTTTTACCGCTGATTACCCCATCGCATCATGATGAGGATTGAAGCATCACGTTCTGAATCGCACTATAGGCACGTTATGACGACCGAAGATAAGGATAAACCGCAATTATTGTTAGTCGATGATGATGAAATCTTCTGCTCGGTGTTGAAACCAGCACTGGAGAAGAGAAATTTTCAGGTCACTGTGGCGCATGATGTGGTCAGTGGCATTGAGCAAGCCGAAAAAACCGTGCCTGAGTATGCCGTGATTGATTTGCGTATTGGTTATGATTCCGGTCTTGAGATGGTAAAAAAGCTGATGTCGCTCGATTGTAATACACAGATTGTCATTTTGACCGGTTTCGCCAGTATTGCCACCGCGGTTGAAGCGATTAAGCTTGGTGCCGTGCATTATTTAACCAAACCTGCCAATGCCGATGAAATTGTCGCCGCTTTGTATAAAAATGAAGGCGATTCCTCGGTCAGTATCAATGAGCATCCGCTTTCGGTTAAACGCCTGGAGTGGGAGCATTTGCAGAAAGTGCTGATGCAGCATGATGGCAATATATCTGCAGCGGCCAGAGCCTTGAACATGCATCGTAGAACTCTGCAGCGCAAACTGGAAAAAAGGCCTGTCAAAGAATAATATGGACACTTAAGCATCCATTTATGCACTGAAGGGGTGCCGGCCTAATGCCATAGACCACTGATATGCCAATAGGGCGGCTTTCGATTGGATGATAGGGGAAGTTGTTTTTTATGGGCATCAGCCTGTATCGATGTAAACCAGTCTGTACGATTCACATCATTTTTTAATGCCATAATCCGTTTGATACGCTCTTCGGTTTCAGGATGAGTTCGTAAAACAGAGGGAACGGGCACTTTATAGCCGGGTAGAAAAATACGTTCCATCCAAGAGCCCTGCCGTTCTTCAATCTTCATTAAAGCGCGTGCCAGTGCATCAGTATCCCCCATTAACAAGACGGCATTTAAATCGGCATGATATTCACGGGTTCTGGATAAAGACAATTGTGCCAGCGCGCTTAAATCGGGCGCAAAAATCAGTAATAGAATCGCGCCCCAGTGAATTGTCGCGGCAGACATTAACAATAAAGGCAGGTTGACCCACAGCAGGAATTGACCGAGCAATGACAACAGGCTGGTTGTGCGACTAAACATATCCGCTAGACCCATAATCCATAAATCATTATTACGGATATGGCTGATTTCATGGGCTAAAACAGCAACCAGTTCATCCAGCGTCAATGTTTCAAGCAGTCCTTCAGTGATTGCAATAGCTGAATTTGACGCGGTTCCGACAGCGAACGCATTGAGCATCTGACTCGGAATCAGATAAAGCCGCGGTTGCACATTGAGACCGGCGCGCTGAGTCAGTATTTCAAGCGCTTCATTTAGGGCGGGCATTTGTTGGGGGTGAATAGGTTTGGCACCATATAGACCCATGACCCAGCGAGGTGCGATGAAACTGTTCAGCATGACACTGATAATCCCCATGCCGACCAGGCTGATGACACCATCCTCGCCCCATAACAAGCCGCCTAACAGCGCCAAAAAACCTACGATAATCAATAGCAACAACAATGATTGCAGACGGTTAAGCCAGGCATGCTGCTGCCATTTCAAAGGGTCAATTTGGCCTTCGTTCATATGATTTAATCCAGCTTTTCCAAAAATAACCTGTCAAAACGAACGTCAGGATACTTAACCCAGCCTGGCCATAAACATTTATCTTTTGAATAGATGTTGGCAAAGCTGGGTAAATGATGAGTTTTTAACTATCCTACAAAACAATATATTTAACTGATGTTACGCGGTTCGTATTTTTGATTCTATGTTGTGGTGCAAGGCAAGCACCACATGAGTTAAAAAAACATACAGGATTTTTTGCGTAACATCAGATATTTAGCTCATTATCGCTGGGTTAAGTTAACTGTTGCAAGCGTTTGATCTGCGCTTCCAGGCTTTCAATGTGTTCCATCAGATCCAGTGCCAATGCGGCACCTGCCAGATTAACACCTAAATCTCGTTGTAATCGTTTTGCCCGGTTGATGCGAAACAGACTGGTGCCTTGAAAACGTAAGTTATCCGACTGACCGGGCATAGGTTCGATAACACCATATTCAATAAACTCATAAACTGTTTCAGCTGGCATGTGGCTGGCCTTGCATAAATCGGCCAGCGTTAATTCAACATCCTCTTCCAGAATATCACCGGTTAATAAAGACAGTATTGGACTGCTCATGCGTTACACTCCCAGTTTAGCGCGTGGATTGAAAGGAACGGCTTCGGCGAAAGCCTTGTATGCCGCCTTGGCTTTTTCAGTATTTGCTGGCGGCAGAGCGATCTGTAAAACCACATAAAAATCGCCTGCGGGTTTACCCGGTATCCCTTTACCTTTTAAGCGCAGTTTTTGGCCACCTTTGGATTCGGCCGGTATTTTCAAATCCAATACACCGGTGGGGGTCGGCACTTTAACTTTAGCGCCTAATGCCGCTTCCCAAGGGGCGACGGGTAAATCCAGATAAACATCTTTACCTTCGACGCGATACAAAGGATGTGGCTTGAACGCGATTTCCAGGTATAAATCGCCCGCCTTACCTTGCCCTGCCCCCGGTGAGCCCTGGCCTGACAGACGTAAATGCTGGCCTTCCTTGACACCTTTAGGGATTTTTACATTCAGCGTGCGCTCTTTGATGTGCGGCCGACCATCCGGGCCCAGCTCGGTATGCTTTAATGTGATGGTACGGGAAGCGCCGTTGTAGGCATCTTCCAGATCAATCAATACCTTGGCGTGTGCATCTTCGCCACGCGCGCTGTATTCCCGATAGCCGCCAGCCTGCGCACCAGCACCTTGACTGTACGCAGCACGACCGAATAATTCTTCAAAAAAGTCACTGAAACTGGCAGAATCTGCACCGGTAAAACCACCACCATGAAATTCAAAGCCTTGATCCCAGCCCGGCGGCGGATTGAAATCCTGCCCGGCTTTCCAGTTGGCGCCGAGTTGATCATATGCCGCCCGTTTTTCCGGGTCTTTCAAGACTTCGTAGGCTTCACCGACTTCTTTAAATTTAGCTTCCGCATCAGCTTCTTTACTGACATCAGGATGATATTTTCGCGCCAGCTTGCGATAAGCCCGCTTGATTTCATCCTGGGATGCATCGCGGCTAACGCCCATGATTTTATAATAATCTTTATATTCCATTGTCTCTTTTTGTTATCTGATTGTTAGGGTTTCACTTTAGTCAGGATGGGTTAAGCGACAGCGAAACCCATCAAAATGCCCTTGTCATTTGTTTAACCCGGCTTTGCCATTGTCGAACCACAAATAGTTGTTTTTCTTCATGCGATAGTGGCAACGCCGGGTTAAATGATGCGTTTTTCGGCCTAACCTTACCAACCCAACGTAATAAAGCGTTGCATATTACCCTGGCGAATTAACAGTAAAACCCGCTTTTTAGCCTTGCTTTTTGCGATAGCTTGCTTGAACTCGGCAGCCGTTGTCACAGGTTTTCTGTTGACCTGTAAAATAACAGTTCCAGGCCGAATACCTGCCAGCGCTGCAATGGAGCCTGGCGCAACCTCAGTGACGACAACGCCTTTGACCGCAGGAATACCGAATTGCTGGGCAAGTGCCGGGGTCAGAGTTTGGACGACCAGCCCCAACTCTTCTGCATTTTGTTCAGGTCCCTGAGCGACAAGATCGTCTTTATTGAGTTTACCGATAACGACTTTAAGTGTTTTCTTTTCGCCATTGCGTAATATGACTAAATCTGCGCGGGTTCCGGGCGGCGTTAACGCAACACGGTTGCGGAACTCGCCGACATCGGTCACTTTTTTGCCCCGGTATGCAACAATGACATCACCTTGTTGCAATCCGCCTTGTGCGGCCGGCGTACCTTCATTAACCTGGGCAACCAGAACGCCTTCGCCGGGTTGCAAGCCAAAAGACTCGGCCAGGTCTGAGGTCATTTGCTGAATCACAACACCCAAATACCCTCGCGTGACCTCGCCTTTATCGATCAATTGATCGGCGACAGCCAAAGCCAGATTGATTGGAATGGCAAAGCCAATACCCATATAACCGCCGCTGCGGCTGAAGATGGCCGTGTTCATGCCGATGACATCGCCGTAGATATTGACCAAAGGTCCACCTGAATTACCCGGATTGATGGCGGCATCGGTCTGAATAAAGTCTTCATAGTCATTGATACCGATGCCGGTACGGCCTTTGGCGCTGACAACGCCGACGGTGACGGTGTAACTCAAACCAAACGGATTGCCGATCGCGATCACCCATTCACCGACTTCGAGTGTGGAGGAATCGCCTGCCACTAAGGCCGGATGATCATCTGTGTTGATCTCAATGACAGCAACATCGGATAATGGATCGCGGCCGGTAATTTTGGCGATATACTCCTTGCCATTTTTAAATTTCACCCGGATTTTGTCAGCATGTTCCACCACATGATTATTGGTCATGATATAGGTCTTGTTTTTTAACAGACCGTCTTTAACCTTGAATACGAAGCCCGAACCTTGGCCAATGACCCGGTTTTGTGGCGCTTGCTGAGGTTGTGGTGGACGCTGAGGGCCAGGGATGCCGGGCAACGGTGCCCCGAAAAAACGACGCAGAAATTCATCTGCCATAGGGTCCTGGCCAAACGGCAGTGCAAATTGTGGAGCTTGCCGGACGGGCACTTTAGCTTCAATCTGGATGGATACCACCGAAGGCGATACCTTTTTAGCAACCGATGAAAAAGCCCGGCTGGTCTGGCGCAGGTTTTCAATGCCACTGTCCTGCGTGGCATGGGCGGAAACAGTGATAAAACAGCATAACAACAGTAACCGTGTCATGAGTTGGATTCGCATAACAAACTCCTTTGATTTTAGTGATAATGTGCAGTGCTATCCGCTTATTTGGCTTAAATAGCACAACCTGTTTGGGGAGTTGCCTATGACCTGGCCGCTTGCCAATGATTCCACAGGATTTAAGGCTTCAAGTGGCGCTTTGCTTCATCCCATAGTGCATCGAGTTCGGCCAGTTCACAGTCTTGTAATTGCCGCCCATTATTGGCAAGCGATTGTTCAATAAATTGAAATCGCTTTGAAAATTTGTCGGTTGCCCGTTTCAAAGCGATTTCCGGATTAACATTCAAATGGCGCGCCAGGTTGACCACAACCAGTAACAAGTCCCCGATTTCTTCTTCAATATGGGGCTGATTTTTAGAAATCCAAGCCTCTTTGACTTCATCGAGCTCTTCTAACACCTTTTCAAACACCGGCGGCGCATCAGGCCAATCGAAGCCATGATGAGCGGCCCGGTCTTGAATTTTTTCACAATGCGTCAGGGCTGGCAGGGTTTTGGCGATACCGTCCAACACGCTTTGATCTGTTGTGTCAGCAGTTTTTTGTTTGCGTTCTTCCGCCTTGGCCTGTTCCCAGGCCTGTTGGCGCTGAGCATCGGTTTCAAACTGGATGCCGGCGAAAACATGCGGATGGCGGCTGACCAGTTTATCGCTGATAGCCTTGGCCACCTGTTCAAAATCGAACAGGTTTTTTTCTTTGGCCAGTTGGGCGTGAAATACGATTTGCAATAACAAATCACCCAGTTCACCGCGTAAATCGTCAAAGTCTGCCCGCTCTATGGCATCGACGACTTCATAGGCTTCTTCCAGTGTATAGGGTGCCAGGGATTTAAAATCCTGTTTTAAATCCCAGTCACAACCGGTTTCAGGGTCGCGCAGCCGCGCCATGATATGTAACAGGCGTTCGGTTTGTTCCAGCATTAAAATGAGGTGTCAAAATTTTCCTGATAACGGCGTTTGAAATCATCGAGTGAAAACTGATGATTCTGCGTCCCCTCGTGTTCGATCTTGATTGCCCCTAACAGTGAGGCAATACGGCCTGTGGTTGGCCAGTCATAATCATTCAGCAGGCCGTAGAGCAGACCGGCGCGAAAGGCATCGCCGCAGCCGGTTGGATCTTTGATGGCTTTCGCTTTAGCTGCAGGAATGTCAAATTTTTCACCCTGATTGTAAATGACAGAACCTTTTCCGCCTAAGGTGATGATCAAGGCGTCAACTTTTTCCGCCAGTTGTTCCAGCGACAGGCCGGTACGTTCCATCATCAATTCAGATTCATAATCATTGAACGTGGCATAACGGGCAAGCGTCATCAGTTCCATCAGCTCGTCGCCATCGAACATCGGCATGCCCTGGCCGGGATCGAAAATAAACGGAATGTTTTGCGCGGCAAATTGGCGGGCATGTTCCTGCATACCCAATTTGCCATCGGGTGACACAATGCCGATATCGATACCTGCATTTTCCGGCACGAGATTCAAATGCGAATCATTCATCGCGCCGGGGTGGAAGGCGGTGATCTGGTTATCATCTTCATCGGTGGTGATATAGGCCTGGCCGGTGTAATGGCCATCCAGGATTTTGATGAACTCCTGCGAGATGCCACATTGGCTCAACCAGTCGGCATACGGCTCGAAATCATGGCCAACGGTTGCCATAATCAACGGTTCCTCGCCGAGTAATTTAAGGTTATAGGCGATATTGCCGGCGCAGCCGCCATATTCACGACGCAGATGGGGAACCAGGAATGACACATTCAGCATGTGAACCTTGTCCGGCAAAATGTGATTTTTAAATTTATCGTGAAACACCATGATGGTGTCATAGGCCATCGATCCGCAAATCAGTGCACTCATTAAATTTCCTCAAGCAATCATAAAATTAAAATATACACCCAAACGATAACCGTCCAGGTCAAACTTAAAAACACGGCGGCCGAACCAATATCCTTGGCACGCCCCGACAATTCATGGTGTTCAAGGCCGACTCTGTCGACTACCGCTTCAATGGCCGAATTTAATAATTCCACTATCAAAACAAGAAACAGGCAGCTGAGTAAAATAAGGCGATCCTGAATGGTTTCACCTAACCAGATGGCCACAGGGGCCATCAATACAGACAACAAAAGCTCCTGTCGGAAAGCTTCTTCATGTTGCCAGACGGCTTTGAACCCTGACAGGGAAAAGAAAAATGCATTCCAGATGCGTCGTAAGCCTTTATGTTCCTGGTTTGCCATGTCTTATTCCTCTATTTGTTGCCGATAGCTTTCGGCATCCAATAAATGATCAAGCTCCGACAGGTTATCGGCTTTGATGGCGAATAACCAGGCTTCGTAAGGGGATTCATTCACCAGCTCCGGTTCATCCGCTAATTGTTCATTGATTGCAACCACAGTGCCTGTAACTGGGCTATATAAATCGGAAGCCGTTTTGACCGATTCAACGGTGGCGCATTGTTCGCCCTGAGTCAGTTGACGGCCGACTTCCGGCAGGTCGATATAGACCAGGTCGCCGAGTTCAGACTGGGCGAAATCGGTGATACCAATACGGACAATAGTGTCTTCATCCAGTTTTGACCATTCATGGGTTTTGGCATAACGTAAATCTGCGGGTAATTCTGTCATGATAGTTCTGTAGATAACGAGTTAAAGAAATCGAGTGGTTGAGTTTGCGCTATATGATAGGCCAATAATCGTCGAAATACATCCGGGTCTTTTTGTTGCGTCAACGCGCCGTCACGCGGAAACTGTTGATGATAGTGTCGTGACAAACAAAACCTGAGTGCGGCAAAGCGGCAATAAACCGGCCATAACGCCTGTTCATCGGGCATCAGCCGCCGGATTGACTGATAACCATCGAGCATGGCCTGGCATAAGTCAGGCTGCCAGATGCCGTTTATGACACACCAGTCATTACAGCTAATGGCCAGATCCAAAATAAAAACACCCTGACAGGCACTGTAAAAATCCAGCAGGCCGCTGATAACATCGCCGACAAATAACACATTATCACGAAATAAATCGGCGTGGATAACGCCAGCAGGTAAGCTTGCGCATTGTCTGTGTCGCTGGAAGTTCAGCTCTGATGCCAGCAAGGCTCTGTCATCGTCGGGCAATCGCGATGCAAGTTGTTGAAAAAGATGATGACAGGCATTTAAATTTCGAGGATTATCGCGCAGATATGTCAGCTGCGGGCTTAAACGATGCAAACGGGCTAAATATTCGCCGACGGCAAAGCAATGCGTTGTCGTGGGAATTTCAATCGATGTGCCGGGCAAACACTGAAATATCGCTGCACACTTGCCCTGAATCCAATGTAATGTCTGGCCGGTTTTATCGACAACACAGGCAGGTGCAGGAAAACCATGCTGATTTAATTGATGGAGCAGGGTTAAAATCGGCAAAATCTCCGTCTCAGGCAGACTTTCATACAAGGTCAGAATATATTGCCCCTGCGTCGTCAAAAGCCGGTAATTACTGTTTTCGATGCCTTCTTCAATGCCGCGGAATGAAATGAGCGAACCGATGTCATACCGTGTTAACAGGGCGTTAAGCTGTTGACGCGAAACCTCTGTATAAACCGACACCGTCGCCTAATCCCATTCCAATAATTTCCACTGGTTTATGTTTAAACCTTTGTCTAAGTCCGAGCCTCTGACATCCATGTTGCCATCCCCATCGGTATCGATCAGATAATAGGCCGGGCCAATATCCGGCTTGACCCGAATCATATAAAGCTGCCCGTTGATCCGGAATTCCTGAATGGTATTTTTACCTTTTCGGATAATGGTAATATCAGGCTCCATCGTTTGATCCGACTCCACCGGCAGAGGCAAGTCCGGCGGCTCCGGAGCGGCGGCCTGATCCTCAGCCCAACCGCTTATTGGCCATAAAGCCAGAATAAAAATCAAGCGTTTCATAACAAACCCACAAAAGTGATTTCGATGTCTTCATCTTAACGCATTTAGACCGATATGCCAGTAATTCCTCCTGAGTTTTTATTATGCGATTATGAATCGATCCACAATTTTGTTTCAGCTCGTAAACATTAGTAATGTAGCAACAAGACGTGACTGTTTTAGGGAACTGATGATTGAATCATATATAATGATATCTTTGCCTTAAACGAGCCGAGCCTGAAAGACTATGTTTGAAATTGAATACGAATTGCGTGAACAAGATCTGGTTCATTTTAATGAATTATTGTTGGAAAAAAACGTAGAATTACAGAACACAATCCGCCGAAACCGTTTGCTGGTGCCGGGTGTTATGATGTTTATCGGATTGTTCTACTACATTTTTTATGTCGATATGACAACGACAGCCTATATCACGGTGTTAGCACTGATCTGGGGTGTTGTCTCGCCTTATTATTTGAAAATGGATATGCGCCGACAGATTTTGAATAATTATACAAAAGAAGAAAAAGAGGCATTATTCGGTATCCATAAGTTGAAAATTGAACCGGAGTATTTATTGGAACAATCCCCGGGCGGTAAGCATAAAACACCGTGGTCGGATATGTTGCGGGTTGATCGTCTGAAAGACTATGTGCATATTTTTGTCGATTTTGACGCAGCCATCATTATTCCGAGAGAAACCGTCAAATCGGGAAATTTGGATAAATTTGCAGAACAAGTCGAAAAAATGATCGATCGCCATTCAAACTGAATCGGTGTGACGGCAGGGCAAGGGTATATATGCGTGATAGCTATAATCAAGGTTTCACAGGTTAATCTATATACGTTTGTCCTGATTTGACGGTGGTTCCAGAACACCGTCCCGGCGCTGGATATAGAGCCGGCAGGCATCCACGCATTGCGGCTTGCTCGCATACGGGCCTGAAATCATATCCACCGTATAAAACCACCAGCCGTATTGGTTTACAAAGTAACGGTCCTGGGGTTTGAATAGCGGGTTTTGGGGCTTGGCGGGCTTAAATTTCATGCAATTATTTTACCGAACAGATGTTGAATTTTAAAAACATAAGCTTGAGGCGCGGGCCTCGCGTGTTGTTTGAACGTGCAAACTTTACCATTCACCAGGGCCAGAAAGTGGGCTTGACGGGCGCTAATGGTACGGGAAAGTCCAGTCTGTTTGCGATGATTTTAGGGCAATTGTCGCCTGATGAGGGCGAGTTGAGCATTCCGCCCAACCTGGAAATTGCGCATGTGGCGCAGGAAACACCGGCGCTGGAAACGAGCGCTATCGATTATGTCCTCGATGGCGACCGGGAATTGCGGCACTTGCAACAGGCGTTGGCCGAAGCAGAGCAGGCGCATGATGGCTTGAAAGTCGCCGAGTTGCATGAAAAACTCAGTGTTATCGGCGGTTACAGCGCGACGGCGCGAGCATCTAAACTGTTGAACGGCTTAGGTTTCAGTCCCGATCAGGAATCTCACTCTGTCAGCGCGTTTTCAGGTGGCTGGCGGATGCGGCTGAATCTGGCGCAGGCCCTGATGTGTCGTTCCGATGTGTTACTGCTGGATGAACCGACCAATCACCTGGACTTAGATGCCGTTATCTGGTTGCAGGACTGGCTGTTGCAATATCCGGGGACGTTACTGTTGATTTCGCACGATCGCGACTTTCTGGATGCGATTGCCGACCATATTTTACATATCGAACACCAGCACGTTACGCTGTACAGCGGTAATTATTCGGCCTTTGAAACCTTGCGGGCAGAAAAGTTAGCCCAGCAACAATCGGCCTACGCACGCCAGCAGCGTGAAATCGCCCATATTCAAAGCTTTATCGATCGCTTTAAGGCCAAGGCGACCAAGGCCAAACAAGCGCAAAGCCGGGTCAAATCTTTAGAACGGATGAGTCTTATCGCACAGGCGCATGTCGATTCCCCTTTTTCCTTTCAGTTTACAGCGCCGGGTCGTGCGCCCAATCCGCTGTTGAAACTGGAGCAGGCCTCGTTAGGTTACGATGACACTATTATTCTGAAGGATATATCTTTCAGTTTATCGCCCGGCGACCGTATCGGTCTGCTTGGGCCGAACGGGGCCGGAAAATCGACCTTGATCAAAGTTCTGGCCGGGCAAATGAGTCCTTTAACGGGGCAGCTGCAAACCGCAGATGGCTTGCGTATCGGTTATTTTGCCCAGCATCAGTTGGAGCAGTTGCGTCTGGATGAAAGCCCGCTTTGGCATTTTCAGCATCTGGATAAACAGGCTACAGAGAAAGATTTACGCAATTTTCTCGGCGGTTTCGATTTTCGCGGCGATAAGGTCAATGATCCGGTCGGACCGTTTTCCGGTGGTGAAAAAGCGCGGCTGGTGCTGGCGCTGCTGGTCTATCAGAAGCCAAATTTATTATTGCTGGATGAGCCGACCAATCATTTGGACCTGGAAATGCGGCATGCGCTGATTATGGCGTTGCAGGATTATGATGGCGCCATGTTGATTGTTTCCCATGATCGACACATGCTGCGCTCAGTCACTGACAGTCTCTGGCTGGTGGCTGATGAAAAGGTCAGCCCTTTTGAGGGTGATCTGGATGATTATCGCCAATGGTTGAGCGATCAGAAAAAAACCGAAAGCGATGAGAACACCCCGGTGGCGGCTCCGACACCGTCACGCAAAGATCAGCGCAAGCAGGAGGCGTTGCGCCGGCAGCAATTAAAACCTTTGACTGACGCCTTGAAAAAAGCTGAGCAACAGCTTGAACGCTATCAACAAAAACAGGCCGAGTTGGAACAACGCTTGAGCGACCCTGCCCTCTATGAGGCGGAAAACAAACAACAACTGAAGCAGTTGTTGGCCGACAAGCAGAGCATCGATCAGGCGTTGTTGCAGGCCGAAACAAGCTGGATGGATGCGGCTGAACAACTGGAGCATGCCCAAAATGACTAAACTGATAACCCTGTTTATCGAAATCTGCGCGTTTAAAAAAGGCCCGCAGGATGTACCCGCCTCGCAAGCCTTATTATCGCTGCTGACGTTTTTATATCTGGTGATCAGCGCGTTGATTCTGGCGCTGAATATGCCTACTCATGAAGCCTTATTGCAGGCTTTGGTTGAAACCTTGTTGGTTTTGACTTTTCCGTGGTTGATGTTGAGGATTGCACATAAGCCGGAGCGCTATCTGAAAACAGTTTCCGCCGTGTTGGGCAGCGATATTTTAATCAGTCTGTGCGCATTGCCGGCGCTGAGTTCGCTGTCGGTGCAAGTGACGCCGCTGGGGTTTGCCGCCGTCATCATGCTGATGTTGTGGAATTGGGCGGTAACCGGCCATATTTTCAAACACGCCCTGTCCCAGCCTTTTCTGTTTGGATTGGGGGTGGCTTTGTTGTATTTCCTGTTATCCTATCAAATTATTGGAATGTTATTCCCAGCCCCAGTCATCTCCGGAGGATAATCATGCAACTGTATCAACATATTTTATTGGCCGCCGATTTTTCAGAACATGGTAAAACGGTCAGCGCCAAAGCGAAACAATTGGCTGAGCAAAACCAGGCGCGCTTGAGCTTGATTCATGTGGTCGATTATCTGCCGATTACCGATGTTACCTATGGCCCGATTATTCCGTTCGATGTTGATTTGACTGAAGAATTGGTGAGTATTGCCGAGCAACGTCTGGCCGACCTGGGGCAGGAGCTGGGCGTGGATAAAGAACGGCAATGGCTGGAGGTTGGCAGTCCGAAACTCGAAATTGTCCGCATGGCAGAAGAAAATGATGTCGATTTGATTGTGTTGGGGTCGCACGGCCGCGGTGGTCTGGCCGTGTTGTTGGGATCGACTGCAGACGGTGTTCTGCATCATGCCAAATGTGATGTGCTGGCCGTGCGTCTGAAAGATGATTGAACTGGTACTCGGCGGCGCCCGTTCCGGGAAAAGCCGGTATGCGGAAAAGCAGGCGCAAGAGATCGATAAACCGGTGCTTTATATCGCGACGGCCGAAGCGCGTGATGCCGAAATGCAGGCCCGCATTGCACGTCACCGACAAGACCGGCCAGGCCATTGGCAAACGTTGGAAGAGCCGGTGTCCTTAGGCCGAGCCATTGCCCGGCATGACAATGCCGGGCAATGTATTCTGATTGACTGTTTGACCTTATGGCTGAGCAATATCCTGTTTGATCGGAATGGTGAAATCACTCAAGCACGTTTGCAGCAGGAAAAAGCCGAACTGCTGACGGCCTTGTCGGCTTCGAGTGGTGATATTATTCTGGTCAGCAATGAGGTAGGTCAAGGCGTTGTTCCGATTGAGAAAACCACCCGCCGTTTTGTCGATGAAGCCGGTTTCCTGCATCAGGACATTGCCCGCATCAGTGCTAAAGTGACTTTTGTTTGCGCGGGACTGCCGCTAAGCCTGAAAGGATAATGATGCTTGACTGGCTTGAACAAACGATAAGTCCTCCGGATACCTCTGTTCGGGAACAGGCGCTGGCGCATCAGGCACAATTGACAAAACCTGCAGGTGCGTTGGGGCGGTTAGAGCAGATTGCCGTCCAGCTGGCCGCCATGCAAGGGCGCTTGCAGCCTGAAATCAATCGCATTCATGTCAGTCTGTTTGCCGGGGATCATGGCATCGCTGCCGAAGGCGTTTCCGCCTTTCCGCAGCACGTTACGGCGCAGATGGTCAAAAATTTCATCGATGGCGGGGCGGCGGCCAGCGTGTTGAGTGGTTTTCTTGATGCTGAGCTTGAGGTCATCGACACCGGTATTGCAAATCCTGTGGCGGATAAGCGTATCTTCGCGGCATCCGCTGGCAAAGGTACGGCTAATTTTTTGCATCAGGCCGCGATGAATCCTCAGCAATTGCAGCAATCGCTGGAGACCGGTCGCGCCGCCGCGTTGCGTGCCAAACAATCCGGCAGTGATTTATTCATCGGCGGAGAAATGGGGATTGCCAATACGGCCTCGGCAACAGCTCTGGCCTGTGCATTGTTGCCGTGTGATGCGACACAATTAACGGGTGCGGGAACTGGCTTGAATGCGGCGCAAATTCAGCATAAGGCAGCGTTGATTGAACAGGCTTTGATACATCATCGAGCGGTGTTACATTCCCCCTTGAGTATCCTGCAAACCGTAGGCGGGTTTGAAATCGCCGCACTGACAGGCGCCTATATCGCCGCCGCAAGCGCACAATTGCCGGTGCTGGTCGATGGCTTTATCTGCACGGTTGCGGCATTGCTGGCCGTTCATATTAACCCCGGGGTTAAGGATTGGTTGCTGTTTTCCCATTGTTCGGATGAGCAAGGGCACAGATATCTGCTTAAGACATTGGAAGCCGAACCTTTATTACGACTCAATATGCGCCTGGGTGAGGCCAGCGGTGCCTTAAGTGCGGTACCGCTGCTGCAAATGGCTTGTCAGTTGCATAATAATATGGCAACGTTTGCCAGTGCGGGCATCAGCAGCGAATAAATCCAGCACCTCGCTCTGAAGGGCAAGGTTTTCTTTAGGAAAATAGTGCTCCTTTGCATCCTCGCCATTAATGGCGAGGTATATGAGGTGCTGGATAAAGTTTCATCAATCGCAACTACTCAGCGTATATAAACATTTAATATCAGTTACTTACTCCAGAAGACGCCGTAAATACATCCTTGTAGGCTTGAATGTGACATCCATGTCACATACACTTCTTCCATAAGAAACTGATATT
>CAYUAE010000019.1:0-20738 GCA_964442675.1 uncultured Methylomarinum sp. | reverse complement strand
CAACAGGTTCAGATGGTGATTCGCGCCTGGCGTGTAACCACCATCTGAACCATATTTATTGATAAACTCTGCACCTGGTCGCTTCCTGGAGCCGTTTATTTGGCTTTCCAATGCTCTTGCCATTCAGCAAAAATCTCTATACACGACAAAAAATACCTTCAGGCCATACCGCACTAATACGACCTCTATCCACAAAATCTGATTTTGACGCGGTGTCTCTAAAAACAGGAAATTCTCCGACTGATGCGGTACAATTTAACTTGACTATCTCCCTGTTATAACTCTAAGCATTTGAATTTATAATTAAAATAAACTATCCAATGCCAATCTTTTTGAGGTTAATTATGAAAGTTTTACCCACAATTCTTACCCTGATTTTATGCTTGTTTTTGACAGCGTGCAGCAAAGGCAATCAAATCAACGGTCGCAGTCTACGCACTGCAAACCGTTCTGTCAGTTATATTAAAGACCGTTTGCCGGTAGAAAAGCGGATCGAGTTTGAAGTTTCTTTCTGGTCACTCAGGGATGCGATTCGGGATAAAAAAGAATTCCTGGACACCGTTGATGGCAAAACGCCTGAAGAATTGATTGAAGAAGGTAAAAAACTATTCCAGGAGCGGAAAAACGCGGGCTTTAAAGGCTATGACAAATTCGACAGCTGGGAGCAAATGATCGCCGATTATACCAAGCAACGGATGGAACAAAATCGCCGTAAACGTCCGGATCCGCGTGATCGACAAAACAATGTCCTGTATAACCTGGGCAATATGTAATCATGTGTTGGAGAGCGGCCAGCTCTGGCCGCTCCCGCCGTCAATTTATGTTGTCGAACCTGGCAGTTGTTTTTGTTCGGTTAATACCGACACAAACTGACTGGCCTCGGCAATGGTTTTTTCCATGATGGCAATGAGTTTGGAAATATCCAGACTGATCACCGCAAATTCCTGCTGCAATGCAGCAATCGCTTGCGCATTGAGGTTATGCTTTAAAAACAAAACCTGATCTTGAAAGGCATTCAATACTGGATAAATACGTGCCTCGGCTTTTTTCATCGCTTTAATCAGTTTTTTATATTGTCGGCGTGATTTTTCCAGTTGCTGCTTACTGCGCATTCTTAACGTGCGGTTACTGTATAAATCCAGCTCCTGCTCCCATTCCTCAAACAAGGCTTCGGAAACCTCCTCGATAGCCTGGATTCGATGACTCACTTCATCGGTTTTAACGCGGCAGAAATCGTATTGCTTTTTAAGTTGCTGATAACGGTATTCCAGCGACAGGTCAGGCAGTGTCAACAGGGTTTTAAATTTTTCCAGTGTATCTTCAAATTGTTCGCGACTGTCTTCCAAGCTGTCACAGGCAGCATCGACATGAACCACGACAATATCACGTTTATGATGCCCAAGCAGGGACTCCCGACCTTTATAATAGGCCTGATTAAGAAATTTCCGGACAAAATGTCTTAGTTTTGAATACATAGTTCAGTCAGTCTGCTCATCATCGACAAAATAAAAAAACACGTTACAGCTGCTCATAATAACGCACGTCAAACGGAATACTTGCCTGCATAAAACGATGGAATGCCGGATCTACAATGCCCTTTTGTTGCAATGCATCAATATTGGCACTGACCGCCGTCGGTGTCGATTTTAATATAATGAGTCTATCGGCGTTAATCGTCCCGGCAAGCCAGGCGGACAAACTGTCTGAGGTAACCTCCCAGCTCGCTTCGACACCGGCCGCATCCAGCTCTGCAATGTCGGGTTGCCAGATCAGAATGTCATCAGGATAGCGGCTGATTTCTTTCGTCTTCGATACAAGATGCCACCCCGGTTGTAACGCTTTAAACAGCAGTGCCATTTGTTGCATCGCCAATAGCGCCATGTCGTGTGCGGTTTGCTGATCAAATTGCCAGTGCTGTTGGGCGGCGCGTACCTGATCGGCAAAACAACCTCCGCCTGGCACAATGACACTGGCATTTTGATACTGCCGGTCGATTCGATTCAGACAGTCGCTTAATCGGCCATTTTTAGCCAGACTGCCACCCACTTTTATGACGGTTGTCATGACACTTTAAAATGTGCCAGCACGTTCAACAAAGCTGCGGCCTTATCAAAACTTTCCTGATATTCTTCTTCCATGCTGGAGTCATTGACAATGCCACCCCCAGCCCATAATCGAATGGTGTCATCTGAATGTACCAGCGTGCGAATCGCAATATTGGTATCCATATTCCCGTTAAAGCCGATATAACCTATTGAACCACAATAAACGCCGCGCCGGTGTGGTTCCAGTTCTTCGATAATTTCCATCGCTCTGATTTTTGGCGCTCCGGTAATCGAGCCACCCGGAAAGCAGCTGCGCAACAAATCAAGTGCATGTTGATCGTGTTTTAACTCGCCTTTGACGGTACTCACCAAATGATGCACAGTGGCGTAGCTTTCAATATCAAACAAGCGGGGCACCTTGACCGATCCGGGTTTGCAGCATTTGCTGATATCATTGCGCAATAAATCGACAATCATCACATTTTCGGCGCGATCCTTACGACTTTCAATCAATGCCCCGATTTGCAGCACATCCAGTTGTTCGGAAAACTTACGCGATCGCGTCCCTTTAATCGGCTTGGTTTCTACTTTACCCTCGTTGACGCTTAAAAAACGCTCGGGCGAAGAACTCAACACCTGTACATCCGGCAGATTGATATAACTGCTGAAAGGCGCGGCATTGATTTGACGCAAATAGCGATAAGCCTGCCATGGATTGCCCTGACAGGGACTGCTGAAACGCTGGGCAAGATTCACTTGATAGCAATCCCCTTCTTTTAAATAATACTGTATCTTGTTAAAGGCTTCAGCGTAATAGTCTCGATCCATATTGGAAACAGGTGCTTCCAACACTCTAAAACTGTCATCCTGCGGCACAGCTGGTAACAGACTGAACTGATCGATCAATGTTTCCCAGACATCTTCACTTAAATGATGACCGATCAGATGTGTCTGCTGTTTGTGATGATCGACAATCACCGCCCAATGGTAAATGCCAACGGCCATTTCCGGAATCTGCTCGGCGTCTTCGGCGATTTCGGGTAGTTTTTCCAGTCGCCTTGCCAAATCATAGGAAAAATAGCCGATTGCTCCCCCATTGAAAGGCAGGTCTTCTTCATTGGACAGCGAAACATCTAAAAACTGTTTAACCAGTGCAAACGGATCTGCTTCTGATACCGATACTTCGCCTTGTTGTTTAATGGTTGTTTTCTGGCCTCGGGTTTCAAGCGTCACAACCGGGTCGCACGCTAAAATATCGAACCGCCCCTGATGCGTTGCCGGATAACCACTATCCAAAAAAATCGCCCAGGGTTTGTTGGCAATGGCGGAAAACAAATCCGAAGAATCGGGAAAATAGGGTAAGGGATGAATTTGGAGTTTTGTCATCTCGGGATTTTATACCAGGCTTGATTGTAACGCCAACTTAGCTACGGCAACGGCCGGTGCACAATCTGAACTGTGCAATGTATTGGGCTGCATTTTTGTTTCGATCAAGTTATCAAAGTCGATATAGCTGCGCCCCATATCCTGTGCGATTTCCTTGACCAAAAAACGCCCAATACCCGCCCCCACCAAGGTCATGTCATGCTGTCTGCCACGCTCAAGCTGTCGTGTTATCGCGTGCATGATTCTTGTTTTTTGCCGAATTTTAATGTCCTCGGCAAAATCACGCCATAATGGCATATCTTTTTCGTCAAAATCATAGCCGGTCATTCTGGATAATCGACGCGCACTCGCCACCTGTGTTTTTGCCCCGCCATCGGCCGTATCGGTTAAATCATGCGCCTCGTTCAAGTCACCGCTCAGTCGGTAAACATCAGCCATACTGGCAAAAAATTCCGCCATCAGCGACATTTCCTGCTGCTTGAATACAGCCTGTTGCGCCACCGCCATGACGGCTGTTCTGACGATGCCGGTATAAACCAGCTCATCGGACACGAGCCGCTGATAGTCGGTGTATCCTGTCGCTTTGACCCTATGATTTTCGATCAATAATATATCTGTCGTCGTACTGCCAATATCGACAAAGATGGCATTACTGACTTGAGCCGCTACAAAATGTGCACTCGCCAGCCAATTTGCCGATGCAACCCTCAGACACTGCGCCTGGTCGATCATTGAGGGCGTTAAAAAACCGTGATTACCGGCATAAATCTGCATAGGCTGGTCAGGCAAAAACGCTTGCATCGCGTGAATAATGGCTTCAACACCTTGCACCCGGTTGTCGAACAAATCAACCAGCTCGCCCGTCATGGTAATGGCATGCTGACAGGGTTGCATGATAAATTGTCGTTCAATCGCCAGAACGGCTCGCTTGAGATAATCCAGTCCTTTCCATAATGGACAAGCCTGTAACGCCAAATTTTTTAGCGTACCCTCTTTAGTTAACAACGCCGCTTTGACATGCGCGCCACCAATATCCCAGCCAATAATGAATTGAGTCATTTCCGAAGTTTTAATGTAACCGTTTCGTTGCGTAATCGTGTCATCGCCGGCTCACCATCAAACAATCGCAAGACCTGTTCGGCCACATTGATACCGATTGCCGCCTGAATTCCAGCATAGGAGGTGGTCAGCCTGGGGTTGATTTCCAGTACCCGGAGTTGATGTTTTTCAGTATGCGTCCTGTCCGGGATTTCAATCAAATCAATACCAACATACCCCCATAACCCGGGAATGCGGCGTGCAATGGCGTTAATCACGTCGTGATAAGAGGCTAAATGGTCAATCGCACTATTCACTCGACAGCCCATTAAAACAAAGTGATTATCGTCGATTTTTATCTGTTGCTCATTGCGGCACAATAACCAAGCCTGCCCTGCTTTAAACAATACTGAAAGACTGATAGCTTTGCCTGGAATATAGCGTTGTGCAATGAACGCTTCAGGCCGGGCTATCTCGGTCAGACATTGCCGATAGCTTTGCTTATCATACACCCATGTCGTCTGTTCACAGCCTGCTCCATCGACCGGTTTTACCACCCATGCGGGTGGAAATTCTGGCGTAAAAACGGTCAGGCTGTGGGTTTCAGGCACGGGTAGAATTGATTTCAATGCGTTTATTGTGGCTAATTTATCGCTACATAAATCAATTGCCGATAGACCAGAGGCTGCGCATTTTACACCGATTTCAGCACTCAATCTAACCATCTCAGCCAAGGCGTGGTCGGTTTCCGGCGCGATAGGCCAAAACACATCGTAATCCGGCAAGGTTCGCGCCAGAACCTGATAGAAATTTTCGTTCTCCTGCACGATAATTTTTGTTAAGGTCTGTTCCGGGATAGTGTTTTGATAACGCCAATCAAGCATGACAGCACACTCCAGCCCCTTTAGCGCATTGAGTTCCGCCAATAAAGCCTGTAGCATCATGTCACCTTCCCGGGCCAGCGATTCAGGCACCTTTTCAGCCACTAAGCCGCCACCGGTAATAAACTCAACGATTAAGATTTTCACCAATGCACATTATCCCTGTTATTGACTTAAAAAATCAGCATGCGGTTTTAGCCAAGGCCGGAGAGCGCTCAAACTATCAACCACTGCACACACCACTTTGCCCATCAGCAGATGTTTTTGAGGTCATCCAGCATTTTTTGACACTTTATCCTTTCAAGCAATTTTATATTGCCGACCTGGATGCCATTTTGAATCAAGGCAGCCACGCCGAACTGATTTTGAATCTGCTCCAGCAGTACCCCGATATTTCATTTTGGGTGGATAATGGCTTAAGCCTGGAGGAGATGAATAAATATAGCTATCCATCCAATTACCGTATCGTTTTCGGCACTGAATCCCAGGCACAGATAAAAGCACCACTACCGGCCAATAGTATTCTTTCCCTGGACTTTCAAAACGACACACCTTTGGGGATACAAACAATCTTTGACGACAGCCGTTTCTGGCCTGATTCAGTCATCCTGATGACACTGAACAAGGTTGGCATGAACAGCGGCCCTGACTTCAAAAAGCTGGCCTATTATCGCCAACATTATCCAGATAAAAAATTTATTGCCGCCGGTGGTATTCGAGGACTGGCCGACTTGCAAGAACTGATCCGTCTTGGCATAAAAACCGCGCTGGTTTCTAGCTGCTTACATTTCGGCAGACTGACAACCTCCGACATTCAATCATTATCCTGATACCGGGTTCATAATAAACCAGCAAAAATAGCAGACAAAAAAATACCCCGCATGGGCGGGGTATTTCTTCGCCTGTTAAACTAAAACTTAGTTTGCAGCGAATGGATGCTCAGCAGTCGCTTTTTGAGCAACAACTTCAGCTGCAGTTGGTGAACCTGCAACAGCACGCTCTAACGCTTCTTTAGTCGCTTTGTAGTTGTATTCCTGGATTTTAGCGTCATCATCAGCCAACCAGTGAATGAATACGCCCACAGAAACAAACAGATCGTCCGCTTCGTCAGCAGGAATTGTGCCGTTTTCAACACAATCAGCAACAGCCATGGCAACACCACGCTGTGCTGGTCCAAACATTTGAACAGCTTGTTTAGAACCTTTAATGGTGACTTTGTTGAACATAACAGTAGCCGGTTTAACCATCAGGTTAGGAGCAACAACAGCCAACAAGCTGGAGAAGCCGTCTTTGTTGTTAGTCAGGCAATTTGCAAATGCAGACTCAGCTGCTGAACCGCGAGGTCCAATCATTAAATCAATGTGAGCAACTTCGTTACCTTCACCAACCAGAGACTCGCCAACACGTAAATTGTTGATTTTAGCCATTTTACTTTTCTCTCCTAAAGAAAATAAAAACAATAATAAGAATGAATCAAAAAAAATCGGCAAATCCATTTATGCCCAATCAACAGAATTCTCTATTGACCAACTGCTCCAAAAACACCACCAGTACAGTTGCCACTGTTATATCGGCCGTCGTACCTGGATTGATCCCTTTTTCCTTGAATGCTTGATCCACTTCATATAGAAGCGGAAGCAATGATTCAGGGTTATCGGTATTGATCAATGCTTTCTGAATCTCCCGCATCTGCGAAGAAACCCAGCCAGAATACTTCCGACCATATTTGCGCTCAATATGGCTATCGGGATATTGTGCCAGCATTCCTGCATAAACAGCCAATGCCGCCCAATAAAAATTACCAAATTTCGCTAGAATGGAATTATACAGCAAAATTGTAAATTCAAAAATATCTTTGTAACAAGATGTGAACTGATAAGCAATTCTATCCTTATTTGCGGCTATTTCCATCGCTTCAAGCAAGGTGACCGAAGCCTTTTCGGAAACATCCGCCTGCTCCGAATCGCCCAGCCCGCCCGGCGATGCCAGCGTTATGGCACGAAATACCCAATCTGCATCATCCGTCGTTGTCGCGTTTAACACATCGTACAATGCGTCCCGCAATGCCTGCCCTGTTTGCCGATTTTGTACCGCATGAATCAAGGGCGCACAAAGCAGAATAATCCCCAAATTTGTATTACAGCCTACAGCTTCCCGGGTCGCACGGACGGCATAGTATATTTTTTCGCCTAATGAGTAGCTTGGATCACAGATAGGACCAGAACTAACATCCAGGCTGATTCTAAAATCTTCGACTATCATGTCATGCCCATCGCTATAAACACTCACATTGCCCGGCTTGAAGGCTTGCAATTCAACCTCACATGCCTTCCGATATGCCTCAACCAAGGCTTGTCTCATGTTAATTCACACCGCATTTGAAAGATGAGGATAAATAGCGCTCAATCAGATCCGCTACCAGATAGTCCGCCATATTAAGGCCAGTCGTTTTATATAAGCCTTTCCAGGCCGGAATGCTATTTACTTCAATAATATGATAGCGGCCTTCATCATCCTGAATAATATCGACGCCTGCATAATCCATTTGCAAGGCTGCAACGGCCTGAATCGCCAAATCCGATAAATATTCCGATATTTTTATCGTCTCGCACACGGCACCTTTGGCGACATTATTTAACCATGATTGCCCCATTCTACGCATAGCCGCCATCACCTGGCCATTAATCACAAAAACTCGAATATCTGAATAGCCGTTTCCGTGACACGTAATGAACCGCTGTAAATAATAAATCCCCTGACTACTGGTCAACCAGAACAAGTCGGTCATTTTTTCAAGACGCCGAATCCCTTCACCCTGCGAGCCAAATATTGGCTTACTGATCAACAAATGGCCGGCCGTCAGCTCAGATTCTGCAATGGCCAACGCCTCATCCCTGTCACGCAACACCCAGGTCGGCGGCGTAGGCAAGCCCGCCTGTTGCAACAATACACTGGTCATGGCTTTATCGACACTTCGCTCAACTGCACCTGCATCATTATAGACCGGCACTCCGGCAATTTTCAGTGCATGCAAAATATCCAGATAAAAAATGACTTCCTGCAATGAACCGCCCGGCACGCCGCGCACAAAGGCGGCATCCGGCAATGATTTAAAGCCTGGAATTTGAATGTATGGCAAGCCTGGCTGACACTGCAATCGACAGCAGGTCAGTGAAACATAGTCAGCCGCAAATCCCCGCCTGGCAAAAGACAGCCGCAGCTGATCCCCATGCCAACCCGGATCATCGGTAAAAATTACGATTCTGCCCAAGAGCTATCAATCTGTCACAATCAGGCTTTCAAGCCCAAGACATCCTGCATGTCATACAGACCGCTTGTTTTATCGGCAAGCCATTCAGCCGCGCGAACCGCACCATTTGCAAAGGTCATACGGCTGGTAGCTTTATGTGTAATTTC
This sequence comes from uncultured Methylomarinum sp., assembly GCA_964442675.1. GTDB lineage: Bacteria > Pseudomonadota > Gammaproteobacteria > Methylococcales > Methylomonadaceae > Methylomarinum. The sequence continues at coordinate 11,971 of CAYUAE010000019.1, read as the reverse complement.
AACACGCTCACCTTCATCGGCAAACATAACAGTGTGCTCACCGACAATATCACCTGCACGTATTGTGGAAAAACCAATTGTTTTACGATCACGTTCACCGGTTACGCCTTCCCTGCCATAAATTGCACAGGTTTTTAAATCACGCCCTAATGTGTCGGCGATTACCTCGCCCATTCTCAAAGCCGTTCCCGATGGTGCATCTACTTTATGCCGATGATGCGCTTCAATCACTTCTATATCCGTGTAATCACCCATCACTTGCGCGGTCATTTCCAGCAACTTCAACGTCAAATTCACACCCACACTCATATTTGGAGCCATGACGATAGCAATGTCCTGGGCGACCTCCTGAATTCTCTGTTTTTGATGGTCATCATAGCCTGTGGTGCCAATAACGATTTTCTTGCCCGCAAGGCGACAAACTTCAATAAATTCCATTGAAGGCTCCGGACGGGTAAAGTCGATCAACACATCAAATAAATCGACTACCGCAGACAAATCATCAGTCACCGTAATGCCAATATGTGAAATCCCGGCCAACTCCCCGGCATCCTGCCCGACCGCCAAACTACCGGGCCGACTGACAGCCGCAGTCAACTCTGTTTTTGCAGATAATGCAGCAGCTTTGATCAAACACAACCCCATACGCCCTGAGGCACCGACAACAGCGACTCGTATCATGATTTATCCTGTCAATTTATCAAAAAAGCTTTTAACACTATCCGTCCAGGAATGCTCCTGAGGACTATGATGCTTACCGCCACCTGACAATGATTCACGCAACTTTTCCAATAATTCGCGCTGCTCTTTATTCAGTTTCACCGGTGTTTCAATGACGACTCGGCAGATTAAATCACCGGCCGGACCGCCCCGCACCGGTTTTACACCCTTTCCGCGCAAACGAAATAATTTTCCGGTTTGCGTTTCAGCCGGTATTTTTAATTTAACCTTGCCATCTAAAGTTGGCACCTCCAGCTCTCCACCCAGACACGCTGTCGGGAAATTAATCGGCACCTCGCAATATAAATCCGCACCATCCCGGGTAAAAATCGGATGCTCCTTGACGTGAACCTGAACATAAAGGTCACCGGCAGGCCCACCCATAACCCCGGCTTCACCTTCACCAGCCAATCGAATCCTGTCTCCGGTATCAACACCGGCAGGCACTTTGACCGACAAGGTTTTAGTCTCTTGAACCCGCCCCTGTCCGTGGCATTTACGACAAGGGTCTTTGATTTTCTGACCCGAGCCGTGACAGGTTGGGCAGGTTTGCTGAATCGAAAAGAAGCCTTGCTGCATCCTGACCTGACCATGACCATGACAGGTGGTACAGGTAACCGGAGCACTGCCTTTTTTAGCGCCCGAACCGCCGCATTCGTCACATTTGACCATAACCGGCACTTTGACCGTTGCTTCGGTTCCATGCACAGCCTCTTCAAGCGTCAACTCCAGGTTATAGCGTAAATCCGCGCCGCGTTGCGCACCACCGCTGCGCTGGCGACCGCCGCCACCAAAAATATCCCCGAATACATCACCAAAAATATCACTGAAACTTTCAGCGCCGCTGAAACCACCCGCACCACCAAATGAGTTATCCACACCGGCATGGCCAAACTGGTCATAAGCAGATCTTTTTTTCGGGTCGGACAACACCTCATAAGCTTCTTTGATTTCCTTAAATTTAATTTCAGCCTCTGCAGAATTATCCTTATTGCGATCAGGGTGATACTTCATCGCCAGCCGCCGATAACTCTTCTTAATTTCGACTTCACTGGCCGTCCTGGCTATCCCTAAAATTTTATAGTAGTCTTCTTTCGCCATGATTCAATCAACCTCCCTTTTCTATTAAAATGCAGGAGATTTTTTTACCCTCAGTATTAATCTATAGTGTGTTTTTGATGCGCAATACACACTCTGAAAATACGTATTGCGCGTCAAAATCGAAAACCGTTAATTTTAACATAGTTCCTGTAAAACTGCCGAAGACAGCTATGCAGTCGTACCCACCCTACGAACTATGAAACACTTCAACCCTGCTGTTTTTTGCATTCATAAACAAAAAGAACTGCGCCAAAACCTGACGCAGTTCTTCTGTTACACAAGTCTTATCGACTTATTTTTTATCATCATCCTTAACTTCTTCGAATTCAGCATCAACAACACTGTCATCTGTTGAAGAAGCCGATTCAGCCCCTGCCCCCGCGGCAGATTCTGCTGAAGCTTCCGCACCGCCTTTCTGGGCATAAACTTTTTCGGCCAATTTTCCTGACAATTCGGTCAAGGCTTTGGTTTTAGCCTCAATCGCATCTTTATCATCGCCTTTAATCGCTTCTTTCAGTTCGTTGATCGCTGTTTCTATCGCTGATTTTTCATCACCGGAAACCTGATCACCCAGCTCTTCCAGTGATTTTTCAGTCGCATGAATCATGCCTTCCGCTTCATTACGCGCCGTCACCAGCTCTTTTAGCTTTCTGTCTTCTTCGGCATGTGCCTCGGCATCTTTAATCATGCGTTCGACTTCCTCCTCAGACAGTCCACTTGATGCCTTGATCACAATCGACTGCTCTTTTCCGGTCGCTTTATCTTTAGCCGACACATTCAAAATACCGTTTGCATCAATATCGAAGGTTACCTCAATTTGTGGCACGCCGCGTGGTGCAGGTGGAATATCGGTCAAATCGAACCGCCCCAGCGATTTGTTCGCCGATGCCATTTCCCGCTCACCTTGCAAAACATGCACCGTTACCGCAGTCTGATTGTCTTCTGCTGTCGAAAACACCTGTGATGCACTGGTCGGAATCGTGGTATTTTTCTCGATCAGCTTGGTCATCACACCACCCATGGTTTCAATACCCAAAGATAGTGGTGTCACATCCAGCAACAAGACATCTTTGACATCGCCACCTAATACACCCGCCTGAATCGCAGCACCTAATGCCACCGCTTCATCCGGATTAACATCTTTGCGCGGCTCTTTGCCGAAGATGTTTTTAACCATCTCCTGAACTTTAGGCATACGCGTCTGACCACCAACCAGAATCACGTCATTGATGTCGGAAGCTGATAACCCCGCATCTTTCAACGCTTGTTCACACGGTTTGCGCGTTCTTTCAATCAGATCGTCAACCAGCGATTCCAGTTTTGCACGAGTCAGTTTGACATTTAAATGCTTAGGCCCTGAAGCATCAGCCGTCACATAAGGCAGATTGACATCGGTTTGTTCTGCTGATGACAGCTCAATCTTGGCTTTTTCGGCAGCTTCCTTCAGACGCTGCAGTGCCAATGGATCGTTATGCAAATCAATGCCAGTATCTTTCTTGAACTCATCTGCCAGATAATCAATGATTCTCAAGTCAAAATCTTCACCACCTAAGAAGGTATCACCATTGGTAGACAATACTTCAAACTGATGCTCGCCTTCGACTTCTGCAATTTCGATGATGGAAATATCAAAGGTACCGCCACCTAAGTCATAAACGGCCAGCGTCACATCACCCGGCGTTTTATCCATACCATAAGCCAATGCTGCAGCCGTTGGCTCGTTGATAATCCGCTTGACATCAAGACCTGCAATCCGTCCGGCATCTTTTGTCGCCTGACGTTGTGAGTCGTTAAAATAAGCCGGCACCGTGATGACAGCTTCTGTGACTTCTTCACCTAAAAATGCTTCAGCATCTTTTTTCAGCTTCATCAATACTCTTGATGACACTTCAGGCGGCGCCATTTTCTTACCACGCACTTCAACCCAGGCATCACCATTTTCAGCCTTAACGATTTTATAAGGCACCATGCTGATGTCTTTTTGTACCACATCATCATCAAATTTACGCCCAATCAAGCGCTTGATGGCGAATAACGTGTTCTCAGGATTCGTGACCGCCTGCCGTTTGGCTGCCTGGCCGACTAAAACCTCATCGTTATCGGTAAATGCGATAACCGAAGGTGTGGTTCTTGCGCCCTCACTATTTTCAATCACACGAGGCTTGCCGTTTTCCAGCACTGCCACACAGGAATTTGTGGTTCCTAAGTCAATTCCAATTATTTTTCCCATTGATCTCTCCCGTTTTTCTTAAATTTAGTGTTAGTTCTAATATGCGGCTCGTTATTGCAATTTCAAGCCTGCTCATCAATTTTTGTGTTTTCATCGGGCTTTTGCGAGTCATCCGCTTTGGACACAACGACCATCGCAGGCCGAATCAAACGGTCATTCAAGGTGTATCCCTTTTGAAACACATTGATAACCGTATTGGGTTCGACCTCCGATGTCGGCTGCATTGACATGGCCTGGTGCTTTTCCGGATCAAACGGCTGCCCCATTGGATCAATGGCTTCAATGTTAAACTTGGAAAATACGGCTTCCAGTTGCTTTTTAGTTAACTCGCTGCCTTCCTTATGCTTTTGCACTTCAGGGTGGTCACTGTTTGCGGCCAGAATACCTAACTCCAGACTATCAATAACAGTCAGCAATTCTTTAGCAATTTTCTCCAGACTATATTTATGCGCATTTTCAAGGTCACGCTGAATACGCTTCTTCATATTTTCCATTTCAGCGACCGCACGCACCGCCTTATCCCAATTTTCCTCGGCCTTTTTCTCAGCCTCGGCTAACTTTTTCTTCAGTGTTTCAATATCGTCATCCGCTGTATTTTCTGCCTGAGCCTCATTTTGGGTAGAATCTTGCTCTTGCTCCGGCAAATCCTGTTCAGATGTCGGTTGTTTGTCACTCATAATCATTCGCTCCAATGAAATATTTATTTAATAAATCCAGTAATGGGGTCAATTATCGACTCTTCAAGGCCGCACCCAATAATTTTGCCGTCACATCCACAAAAGGAATAACTTTTTCATATGCCATCCGGGTCGGCCCTATCACCCCCAAGACGCCTAACACCTGGCCTTCGACGCTATATGGGGCAGTTACAAGCGAGCATTCATGGAACGGCTCATAATCCGATTCTTCACCGATAAAAATCTGCACACCCTCGGCATGCTGACACTTATCCAATAAATGTAATACTGACTGCTTTTGATTAAAAGCTTCAAATAATTGTTTCAATCTCTCCATATTGGATAATTCCGAAAAATCCATCAGGTTCGTCTGTCCACTGACGACGTAATCTTCATGCGGCGTGTTTTCAAACACTTGTTGCGCCATCGTCACCGCATCAATCATTGCCTGATTTACCTGATGTTGATTGCGCTCCAGGTCTTGCACGATTGCTTCACGGACTTCCGCCAGACTCTGGCCGGCATAAATTGAATTCAGATAATTCGCCGCCTGCTGTAACTCCGCGGCCGAAAATGTGCGATCGGTATGGATGATTTTGTTATGAACCTCCTGTTCATCGGCGACAAAAATCACCAAAATCCGATTATTGGATAATTTCAGAAACTCAATATGCCTGAACTGAACAATCTCCCGATTAGGCAAGGTCACGACGCCAGCCATCCGCGTCACCTCTGACAAGATTCTGGATGCTTTTTCCACCACCTCATCCTTTTCCATTGAGGCGTTAAATTCACTATTTACCTTGCTCAACAACTTCTTGTCGACCGGTTGAACGGTCAATAAGCTATCGACAAACAAACGATAACCACTCACCGTCGGCACCCGACCCGCTGACGTATGCGGCGAACGAATCAGCCCCATGTCTTCTAAGTCAGCCATCACATTGCGGATCGTGGCTGGACTCAAATTCAGCTGACTGTCTTTTGACAAGACTCTGGAACCTACTGGCTGGCCATCCTGCACATAACGCTCAACCAGCGCTTTCAAAAGCAACAGTGATCGTTCATTTAAATTGTGATTATCGATTGTTGTATTCATAAACCTCACCTGTTAGCACTCAGCACAAACGAGTGCCAGCGGGCAAAGCTACCAGTTATCCAGCTATCTGTCAATCTGCCGTAAAATAAATATCGCCATATTCCGCGATTGCTCGCCCGCCAGCATTATCTGTATCGGTCATAATCGCTACCGCATCGATTTCCAAAATATTCTCATCGAAAAAGCGTTTAAAGTCCTTGCGAACATCCCTTTTTTCCGACTTCCACTCACCACTGACATCCTCCTGACCTCTGACCGCCACCATGATAGCTTGCCTGCCCGCAAATGCGTTTTCCCACACACTCTCCCTAAGCTGATTCGCCGACCATACATAATTTATCGCCTTAGTGCGCCAAAAGGCCAACCCACCTTTTTTAATCACATAAACTCTGGCCGCATAATCATCGCCGGCTTTACTTAACTCATCCCTGGCAGCAGGACGCTTGATCACCTTCCAGCGCCAATTCAAAAAAGGCGTTTTACTTAAATCGACCGTTTGTTTTTTGACCAGACCGGAGGCTGCCTGCTGGCTATCGGCTTCTAATATTTGGTCACCGTGATCAAATTTCAAGCGATAACGGGTTTCGCCACTAAATTTCTGAGACGTCCAACCCGACAAATCCCCGGCTGAAAATCTTCCGACCATCAACCTCTCAGACGCTAATAAAACCGCACTCATCATCAGCACACTCAAAAAAAACCAGGCCCTGTTTTTCATAGTCTAAAAACAAGCCGCATAATCCAGCACGACTTCATTACAATTAAAAAAGATGCGTGCATAATCAAAGCGTATCACCCACTTCAACGCATATTCAAACCACAGCGCCAAGGTCATCAATCGTGCCAGAGCCGCCCAAATCCGATACTGTGTATTACTTGAATTCCGCCAGACGGCTATTGACCAGAGTATGCTGGGCAAACACAGAACAAAGTACACATCATCCCAACTCGATGCACTGAGCTGGCCTGCCAGCACTAAGCTATCAACAGTAAAAACAGCCAGATTAAAAAACAGAAACCAGGGCCAAAACACAGCCCATAAAGGCTTCAGGCCCAACCAGCATAGATGTATATAATGCTCACCAAACAACGACCTATCTACCCCTTCTTTCTGCTCAGGCGGCGGCGCTGTCAAGCCTAAAACAAGCAGTAACAGTAAGACGATGCCAAGCAATTCAGACGGAGTAACCCCCTTGATATGATTAAAAAACAAAGGTAATGAATAATAAAACATGAGACTATAATTGATTTAAAATTAAGACTATACCATTTAATCGACTGGCCGCTCATCACCCATGCAATCTTATAATTTTAAGAACATTGGCATCACAACCAAGCCTAATGCATCTGAAATCACCAGCGTACTCTGCCGCCTGGGGCGTTTTTTAGCGCAAAAAGGTTTTCGCATCTTTCTGACCGAACATAGCCAAAACTATGCATCAGGCTTTGACTACACCCCATGCCCGCTTGAATCTTTGAGTAAACAATGCGATGTTGTCATTGTTGTCGGCGGCGACGGCACTTTCCTGGCGACGGCACGCGCTGTGGTCAACGATCAAATCCCACTGATTGGCGTCAACCTGGGCCGTCTCGGCTTTTTAGTCGATATTTCGCCCGATGAGCTGGCCACCCATCTGGATCTTATTTTACAAGGCCACTATCAAAAAGAATCGCGCAGCCTGCTCACAGCTCAGGTCATTCGGGACAACGCCATTATTCATCAGCAAACGGCTTTGAATGAAGTCGTCATTCACCGCTGGGTCACGCCAAGCATGATTGAAATCATTACATCCATCAACGGCGCTTATTTCAACACCCAACGCTCCGATGGCTTGATCGTTGCCACCCCGACAGGCTCCACCGCCTATTCTTTATCAGCCGGCGGCCCGATTATTCAACCCTCATTGAATGCACTGGTTTTAGTCCCGCTCAATCCACATACCTTATCTAACCGTCCAGTCGTTATTGATGATGATTGTGAAATTGAAATTCGCTTTAGCCAGACCAAGCAAATCCATGCCTTAGTGACTTGCGATCACCTGGAGATTCCGGATGTACGCATCAGCGATATTATTAAAATCAAAAAAGAAGCCAGACAACTGATTATTCTGCATCCTGAAAACCATGATTTCTTTCGTATTTTGCGTGATAAACTCAACTGGAGTAGCGGTTACCATATATAATAAAGTGCTTTAACTGCCTGTTTAACACAGTCCCGACCATGCTTTCGACTATCAACATCATTGATCTGGCCGTCGTTAAAAGCCTCACGCTTGAACTCAAGCCAGGCATGTCTGTTTTAACCGGAGAAACCGGCGCCGGTAAGTCCATTTTATTGACCGCGCTGGGCTTAGCACTTGGCGATCGTGCCGATTCCGGCTTTATCCGCCCTGGCAGCCAACGCGCTGAAATTACGCTTGAATTTGATTTGAGTGATGCACCGAAAGCGAAAGAATGGTTACAAGAACACGAACTCGATGATGATCAACATTGCATTATCCGCCGCATCATCAATCAGGAGGGCCGTTCCAAAGCCTGGATCAACAATCGCCCCGCCACACTTCAGAGCCTGCAAGCGCTAGGACGCTTACTGGTCGAAATTCATGGACAGCACGCCCACCTGACTTTATTACAACATGACGAACAGCGCAGGCTGCTGGACAGTTTTGCCTCAAACCAAAACCTGGTCGAGCAGTTAAACCATGTTTTTAAAGACTGGAAACAAACCCAAACCGAACTTGAGCGTTTAACCCAAAACAACAAAGATCAAACCGAACGTGAAGAATTCCTGCGTTATCAACTGCAAGAACTGCAACAACTCGACCTGGAACAATTTGATTTTCAGGCCCTTTCGGAAGAGCACAGTAAATTATCCAACTTAGGCCTGATTTTAAGCCAAGGCCAGCAACAGCTCGATGCACTCTATGATAATGATCAACACGCCTTGAACCAGTCATTAGCGCAATCGATCACTGTGCTGACAGATTTAAGCCAATACGCGCCTGAGTTAGGCGAAATAACAGCCTTGCTGGAAGAGGCTCAAATTCAGATTTCCGAAGCCAGTCATCAGCTCCGCCGCTTTCTGGAATCACAGGAACTCGATCCCGAACGCCTGGCCGACTTAGATGCCCAAATCAGCCTGATTATGGATTTAAGCCGAAAACATCATTGCCAGGCCGAAGAATTACCGCAAACAGCCCGCCAGATTGAGCAGGAACTTGAGCTTCTGACCCATAGCGATGAACGGATTGAACGGCTTTCTGAGCAGTGTGAAAAATATCGTCAGCAGTATCAAAACCTGGCCCAGGAATTAAGCCAACGCCGTCTGCAACAAGGTGAAATTCTATCCCGCCGAATCAGCGCGATGATTCAGGAACTCGGCATGCCGCAAGGCGAATTTATTATTCAGATCGAAACCGACCTGTCATCACTCCCTAAGCCCAATGGCCTGGATAACATTGAATTTTTAATCAGCGCCAATCCGGGCCTGCCACCCAAGCCGCTGGCAAAAGTCGCCTCGGGCGGCGAATTATCACGCATCAGCCTGGCCATTCAGGTGATAACCAGCCGCGATAAAACAGTCCCTACCATGATTTTTGACGAGGTTGATTCCGGCATTGGCGGCGGCATTGCTGAAATCGTGGGCCGAAAGATGCACCAACTCGCAGCCTCCCGGCAAGTATTATGTGTCACCCACCTGCCACAAGTTGCCGCACAAGCCCATCAACATCTGCATGTCCGAAAAAACACCGAAGATGCGGTCACCAGTTCCAGCGTACAGATGTTGACCGAAGATCAACGCATCGAAGAACTCGCACGCATGCTCGGCGGCATTCATATCACCCAGAATACCCGTAATCATGCTGCCGAAATGTTACAGCACACAGGAGAGCACTAATCATGCGCCGTTTTCCAGCCGAATGGGAACCCCAGTCTGCCGTCATGATCGCCTGGCCACATAGCGATGGCGACTTTAACAATCTGGCCGATGTTGAAGACAGTTATTGCGTCATCGCACAAACCATCAGTCATTATCAACCTTTGATTATTCTGTGTCGTGATGCAGCGCATCAACAGCATATCGAACAGCTGTTAAACACAACGACGCAAACCCATTTCATCCAGGCCAGTTACGATGATATTTGGCTGCGAGACACAGCCTTTTTGACTATCGAAGAAGGCCGGCAGGCGCGGTTACTGAATTTTAGATTCAATGGCTGGGGCAATAAATATCCACATGCTGCGGACAATCAATTAAATCAACAATTGCTGCAACATCCGATTTTTTCAGGTTTGCCCTGTCAACATATTGATTTTGTGCTGGAAGGCGGCAGTATTGAATCCGATGGCATCACTACCCTGATGACCACCGAAAACTGCTTGCTAAACCCCAACCGCAACCCGGACTACAACCGTTTTGCCATCAGCCGTACCCTGGAAAACCATTTCGGTTGTGAAAAAATCCTGTGGTTACAGCAAAACAACCTGGCTGGCGACGACACCGATGCCCATATCGACACCCTCGCTCGCTTTTGCAGCCCTGAAATCATCGCTTACAGCGCCTCTGACACCCCTGACGATCCGCACTACCCGGGACTGCAAAAACTGCGTCAACAACTGGAAACATTCACCACAGCCAGCGGTAAACCCTACCAATTGGTGGCACTGCCTTTACCCGCCCCCATTTACGATGACGACGGCCAACGCTTGCCGGCGAATTATGCCAACTTTCTGATTATCAACCATGCAGTTCTGATGCCGGTCTACGGTGATCGCAACGATGAAATTGCCTTAAGCCGTATCGCCCAATGTTTTCCGGAACGGGACATCATCCCTATCCCCTGTCGCCCCATTGTTCACCAATATGGAAGCCTGCATTGCATGACCATGCAGTTTCCAGCAACCTTGGAACTTGCCCTATGAGCCACCTTAAAGTTTGCGCCATACAACAACCTTGTAAACTCAAAAAACAAGAGAACCTGGCCTACTCCATCCGGCAAATAGAACAGGCCGCAGGGGAGCATGTTGATCTGGCCGTCCTGCCTGAACTGCATTGTGGCCCGTATTTCTGCCAAACCGAAGATACTGCTGTTTTTACCCAGGCCGAAACCATCCCTGGCCCGACCACGGATTTACTGAGCCGGGTCGCCAAAGACAATAACATTGTGATTGTCTCAACTCTGTTTGAGAAACGCGCGCCCGGCCTTTATCACAACACCTGTGTCGTATTTGATAAAGATGGTACGATTGCCGGCCGTTATCGCAAAATGCATATCCCGGATGACCCGGGCTATTATGAAAAATTTTACTTCACCCCGGGTGATTTGGGCTTTACGCCGATTAAAACCTCGATTGGCACACTGGGCGTATTGATCTGCTGGGATCAGTGGTATCCAGAGGCTGCTCGCTTAATGAGCCTGGCAGGTGCGGATGTGTTGATATTCCCGACTGCAATTGGCTGGGAGCCTGCCGACACAGCCGCCGAAAAGCAACGCCAACTCGATGCCTGGATAACAATTCAGCGCAGTCATGCCATTGCCAATGGTTTGCCGATTATCAGCTGTAACCGAATTGGATTTGAGAGCGCACCCGATCAAAACAGCGGCATTCAGTTCTGGGGCAACAGCTTTATTGCAGGCCCTCAAGGCGAAATTCTCCAGCACGCTAATGACGAGGAAGATAAAATTCTGATACAGGATTTGGATTTAACGCGCAGCCAGGACGTCCGTAATATCTGGCCCTTTTTTCGTGACCGCCGTATTGATGCCTACGACAACTTGAATAAACGTTATATTGACCCAGCTTAGCCGCGTGATTCTTAATGTATACTCATCAATAACCAGTGACTGCATGGTACGACAATGACAAGACTGGGTTGACGGATGTTACACACGGAACGAGACAAGCGATAAATCCAGGCTTGAAATATCAAGCCAATACTTATCTTGAAAGCAACGCGATTAGAGGTGAGAAGATTTTTTGATGGGATTTGAGCGGGCTGCAGGAGCGGCTTACAATCCGACTATATCGCGCGCAGGCCCGCTCCTGCAGATAATCTTTAAGCTATTTTATGCGCTACGCTAAATGTTTTACTGAATTTCAAATTCAGACTTATCATGCCCGGCTGCAATCAGTTCCTGCATC
>CAYUAE010000018.1:0-20885 GCA_964442675.1 uncultured Methylomarinum sp. | reverse complement strand
TCAAAAGATTTTACTATATAAAAAAGGGAAATGTAAAAGAAAGCGTCGGCTGGGCTAGAGCAGGGGGGCAAGGTATAATAGGGCGGTCTAATCGAGAGTGACACAAGTACAGTGGGCGAGAATAAAAAAAAGGAACATACCATCTTAAAATTTTTCAAACGATTTATTCCCTCTGCAAATGAGACGGATAGTCAGCATCATGCGCCACAGATTTATGCGCGGTCGGAACATAATGTTTCCCGGGCGCAGATCAGTGACAATGCGCTGAAAGTCTTATACCGGCTGAAGAAAGCCGGCTTTGATGCCTATCTGGTCGGTGGTTGTGTCAGGGATTTGCTGTTAGGGCGTGAACCTAAGGACTTCGACGTTGTGACCAATGCGCGGCCAGAGCAGGTCAAGGCGACATTCAGAAATTGTCGATTGATTGGCCGTCGATTTCGCTTGGCGCATGTTTATTTTGGCCGTGAGATTATCGAAGTCGCCACCTTCAGGGGGGACGAAAGTGAGCAGGATGACCTGCTGCGTGTGCATGAAGATGGTCGCTTGTTACGGGATAACGTGTTTGGCACGATTGAAGAAGATGTCTGGCGACGTGATTTTACTGTCAATGCCTTGTATTACAATATCCGCGACTTTTCCATCGTCGATTATACCGGGGGCATGCAGGATCATGCCGAGGCTGTCCTGAAACTGATTGGCGACCCGGAAGTTCGGTATCGTGAAGATCCCGTCAGGATGTTACGCGCCATTCGATTTGCCGCTAAGCTCGGTTTTAAAATCTCTCCTGAAACAGAAAAGCCCATTCATACGCTGGCTTATTTATTGGAGGCTATCCCGGCCGCGCGTTTGTTTGATGAAGTATTGAAATTATTTTTATCGGGCTATGGTGTGCAGACCTTTGAAATGCTGCGTCATTATGGCTTGTTCAAAATTTTGTTTCCGGCGACAGAGCAGAGTCTGGCAAAGCAAGATAATGAATTTCCTCGCTTGTTTGTCGCTAGAGCACTGAAAAACTCAGACGAAAGGATTGCCCGTGGCAAGTCGGTGACGCCGTATTTTTTATTGTCGGCGTTCTTGTGGGAACCTTTGCAGGATCGGGTGAAAGAAAAGTTGCAGCGGGGGGAGAGTGAGATCAATGCCTGGCAGCAGGCTGTGAATGAGGTTTTGAGCGAGCAGGTTAAAGTTGTCTCCATTCCAAAAAGATTCACTCAATCGATGCGTGATGTCTGGTTTTTACAGTCGCGGTTTAATCGACGCACGGGCACCCGGCCTTATCGCTTATTGGCTCATCCCCGTTTCAGAGCGGCTTATGACTTTTTATTGTTACGCGCTGAAACAGGCGGAGCAGACCAGGCTTTGGCCGACTGGTGGACGAAATTTCAGTTTGCCGATGAAGCCGAGCAGCGACGGATGACTCAACCTGCAAAAAAAACCGGAAAAGGTCGTCGCAGAAGGCGCAACCATTTTCGGACGGATAACAAGAAAAAGACCGAGCAATGAAGGCACAAGCTGAAACAGAGGTGTATATCGGCTTAGGAAGCAATCTTGAGCAGCCTGAGGCGCAGATAAAGTCGGCCCGAAAAGAAATTGCGGCATTGCCGCAGGTGGCTGAATGTGCGTTTTCGTCCCTTTATCAAAGTGCGCCGATGGGCCCGCAAGATCAGCCTGATTATGTCAATGCGGTGATGAAAATCACGACAGACTTATCGCCAGTGGCGCTATTACACGCTTTGCAGGGAATAGAAAACACACATGGTCGCGTGCGAGCCAGGCGCTGGGGAGAAAGGACACTGGATCTGGATATTTTATTATATGGCGATCAACATATTGTGCAGCCTGACCTGATTATTCCACATATCGGTATCGCCGAGCGTGCGTTTGTCCTGTACCCTTTAGAAGAAATCGCAGGGCCTGATTTAGTGATTCCGGGGCAGGGGGCATTGGCACAATTACTTACCGCTTGTCCGTTAAATGGACTTTACAGGTTGCCGGCATGAATCCATATAAGACAAATTCCGAACGCAGGCTTTTGACGGTTAATCATTTAGCTGAAATGAAGCAGCAGGGGGAAAAAATAGCATGTTTGACGGCCTATGATGCGAGCTTTAGTGCGCTGTTGGATGAAGCCGGAATTGACGTTATTTTAGTTGGCGATTCCTTAGGCATGGTGATCCAGGGTAATAGCAGCACCGTTCCTGTGACGCTGGATGATATGGTCTACCATAGCCGTTGTGTGACGCGCGGGCGCCGCCGTGCTTTTGTCATCAGTGACATGCCTTTTATGAGCTACAGCACGGTGGAGCAGGCATTACAGAGTGCGGCGCGTTTGATGCAGCAAGGTGGCGCGCAGATGGTGAAACTGGAAGGCGCACATGCCGGCATCGTCAGCTGCCTGGTTGCTCAGGGCATACCGGTTTGTGGGCATTTAGGCTTGTTGCCGCAGTCGATCAACCAGTTAGGTCGCTATAAAGTTCAAGGGACGGTAGCAGGCATGGCCGAGCAAATGATTCAGGATGCGCTGGATCTCGAACAGGCTGGCGCGAGTTTACTGGTTCTGGAGTGTGTTCCGGCGACATTGGCGCAAACTATCAGCCGGCAGCTTGAAATTCCCGTCATTGGCATCGGCGCAGGGCCAGATTGTGATGGCCAGGTGCTCGTGCTGTACGATATTTTAAATATTGAGTCCGGGCGTAAGCCTAAGTTTTTTAAAGATTTTATGACGGGCTCTGCAAGTGTTTTAGAAGCGGTTAAAAAATATCGACAGGCCGTAAAAAAGCAAACCTATCCAGCGCCAGAGCATTGCTATTGATGAAAATTGTTCGCACTATTTCTGAGTTAAGACGCGTCTTGACAGGCTGGCGTCAGGCAGGCGACAGAATATGTCTAGTGCCGACCATGGGTAATTTACATGCCGGCCATCTGCAACTGGTAACAACGGCACAGCAGCAGGCCGAGCGGGTCGTGGTCAGTATTTTTGTCAATCCAACCCAATTCGGACAAGGGGAAGATTTTGAAAGCTATCCCCGGACTGAAGCTGAGGATATTGAAAAACTTAAGAAAAGCGGTGTCGCTCTGGTTTTCATACCGTCACAGGCTGAGATGTATCCAGGGGGGCAACAGGTTAGTCTTCACGTTACAGGGCTTGCAGAACGCTGGTGTGGCGCCAGTCGCCCTGGACACTTTGATGGCGTAGCTACGATTGTGGCGAAGCTTTTCAATTTGATTCAGCCAGATAGTGCGGTTTTTGGTGAAAAGGATTATCAACAATTGGCGGTTATCCGGCAGATGGTTCGGGATTTGAATATGCCGGTTTCGATTGTCGGGGCGCCGATTGTCAGAGAGTCGGACGGGCTGGCAATGAGTTCGCGCAATAGTTATCTGACGCAGGCAGAGCGTGCGATTGCGCCGCGTTTATATCAGGCCTTGTGTCAGATACGGGATGCCATACAAAGGCAGGAGGCGGATGCGGAAGCCATTATTCAGGCCCAAAAAGCGCACATACAACAGGCCGGCTTCAAGCTGGATTATCTGGCGTTGTGCAATGCGGAAACATTGGAACCTGCGCACCCGGATGATCAGGATCTGGTTATTTTGGTGGCAGCCTGGCTGGGGAAACCCAGGCTCATTGATAATTTGCGCTTCTCGCGATTTTCCGAAAATCAAAGTAAAACAGGTCGTAGATGTTCAAAAAAATAGCTGGAACAGGATTGTTACTATGCTGTATTTTTTTTGTGGGACAGGTGCTTGCCGCACCGCAAATAGCCGATATTGTTGCTCAGCTTGAACAAAACAGGATGCTGCTTAATCAGGAAAAAGATGAAGCACGAATTAATCAGACATTAGAGCGACAATCGGAATTGCTAACGGCCTTAATGCAACAGGTTAAGCAATCTTCTCATCTGGTCTTACCGAAAGGGATCAGCGAAAAACGCCGTAATTTTCTTAAATCCAGAATTGCAGTCAATCAAAAACTCGGCAATAAGCTGGCGGTGTTGCGCGATAAGGCGGAGCTGGAAGCCGCGAATACGCGGCAGGCCATTGGTCACTATCTACGCTATTTAAACAATGCGGCAAATAGTTATGCTGACATAGAAGAACTGGTTTCCTATTCACAAAAATTATTGGAAAAAAGTCGGGCACAAAATAAAACATTAAAGTTACCTGAGCATTTGCAGCAGCCTGAAAGCAAGGTCGCCGCCGAGATGCAGGCAAAACTGGCTGAATTTGAAGCGGTCAATGGGGTTTATCAAGATATTCTGGATTTCGTTATCAGTAATCCGCGGCAGATTGTGACAACCCACTGGTTTCAGGATTTATCCCTGTTTTCTGTTATCAGTTATATCAATCAGTTTGAGTGGGCTAAGCAGGTCAATCGAAAGTTGATTGCATTGAATATCGATGTGGGCGGTGTCGGGGTTTCTGTCGCCATTATCTTGTTGGTTTATTTTTCTTATCCTTTTGTCTTTAAATGCACCAGTTGGTGTATTGAAAAATATATCATTGATGAAGGTGCAGAAAACCAGACCTTGATTTACCACGAAATCCGCAAGCCTGCCCGTGCGTTGTTGGTGTTTTTTGGGATTGATCTGGCGACCAATGCATTTTTCTATCGCACCGACTTCAGGCCGGTTATCGAAAAAATCACCTTTGTCATTTATTGTCTGCTTATCGTATGGTTGTTATTCAAAATTCTCGACAGCATCATTCTGGTGCATATCAGTCGTATCAGTCGAACCAATAAGGCCCTCCGCAAAGAGCTGTTCAATCTGGGGATTCAGATCGTAAAAGGCCTGATTCTGGTCACCGTACTTGCCATTTGTTTGAGTTATTTTGGTATCAATGTCACAGCTATTGTGTCAACACTGGGCTTAGGCGGTCTGGCTTTTGCATTGGCGGCAAAAGATACGCTATCTAACTTTTTTGGTGGTATTACCATCTTGTTCGACAATATCTACAGCATGGGGGATTGGGTGCAGATTGGCGAGGTGGAGGGTACTGTCGCTGAGATTGGACTGCGCAGTACCACGATCAGGACGTTTGATAATGCTTTGATCACGATTCCCAATGCGCAGGTATCTGTTTCCAGTGTTAAAAACTGGAATCGGCGGGCCGTAGGGCGGCGCATCAAAATGTATATCGGTGTCACCTATGAAAGTGATATGAATGATATTCGCCAGGCTTTAGAGGATATTCGAAGTCTGTTGCGGGAGCACCCTGGAATTGCCAATCCAAAGCAAAAAAATATCGTCAAACGCCGGCATTTTAAACTTTCTTCGCAGGAAGATTCACAAGGCATAAAAACGACACAGCTGGTATTTTTAGACCGGTTTAACGATTTTTCCATTGATATTTTGATTTATTGTTTTTCCCGTTCGGTCAACTGGGCGGAATGGCTGGCGGTTAAGGAAGATATTTTGTTCAAACTGGATGAAATTTTAAAGAAAAACAACCTGGAGTTCGCCTATCCAACGCAGGTCTGGATTCAGAAAAATCCAGATGCCGACAAACTGGCGACTATTGACGCGGAAATGGTCAAAAATTGAGGCTTGATGTCAATTCGGGTAAAATGAATTATTCCCAAGACTAAAGTTTCAAGAAAATGCAGATAACCATGCTAAAAGCAAAGCTCCATCGCGCGACTGTAACCCATGCCGAATTAGGTTATGAAGGGTCTTGTGCGATAGATGGCGATATTCTGGATTTTGCCGGTATCCGGGAATATGAGCAAATTCAGATATACAATATCAACAATGGTGAGCGTTTTACCACCTATGCGATTCGGGCCGAAGCTGGGTCCGGTATTTTTTCCGTCAATGGTGCCGCAGCGCGGAAGGCCTGTCCGGGCGATTTGCTTATCATTTGTACCTTTGCGCAAATGGATGAGCACGAACTGGAAGCTTTTAAGCCGACATTAGTGTATTTTGACGAAAAAAACAATATAACGCATTCGAGTCATTCCATTCCAGTTCAGGCCGCTTGAGCGGCATCAAGTCGTTACGGTCTCACGCATATTGATTTCGTTCCGGGCTTCATCCGCTAGGGTAATGCTCTGCTCCATGTCGATAAATACTTTTTGAAAGCCAATTCGTTTGTCGGCGTTGATAATCAGTGGCGCCTTGATCGAACCTTTGACCGTCGGTTTGCTATCCGTGCTGTTTTCTTCATCGGTATGCAGCAAAATCAGCAGCAGAATGTCGGAATTCTCGTCAAGCTGCAAACGCAGAGTTTCTTCTTCACTTAATGAGAAATTGTAGTTGATGTTGAAGGTGGCAGGCGTCGTAACGGCGAAGGTCAAATCGGCATCATCAATCGACTGTAACCAGAATAGTGCCTTGTTGTCCTCTTGATGAAACAGTTTAAAGCGCTTCTGGTCTTCAAAGCCGGGCAGGCCATCAGGGAACTGAATGATTGAATTGGGGTCGATTTGTTGTTTACCGAGCAGGCTGGACTGAATTTCCATCATGATGCATGTCTGAAGTCTGGAGTTAAAAAGATAATGTATCTTGCTAAGGTATAACATAAATTTATTTTTTTACAAGCCGGAAGCTGAGCATTGCAACCGGCCGGTCTTGTGTGTATTCTGCCATTTATGCAAATAAACATGATTGCCGTTGGCAACAAAATGCCCGCCTGGGTCGAACAAGGTTACCAGGAATATGCTAAACGCTTACCCCATGAATATCGCTTGATATTGAAAGAGATCAATCCAGGAAAACGGGGAAAAAACAGCGATACGGCCCGGATTGTTCGTGATGAAGGTCAGCGTATGTTACAGGCTGTGCCTGCAGGTGCCTATGTGGTGACATTGGACATTCCCGGAAAACCCTGGAGTACCGAACAATTGGCTAAGGCCATGCAGCGTTGGCAGCAAAACAGTCAGCAGGTTGCGTTGATGATTGGCGGGCCTGAAGGCTTGTCCGACCAGGTTCGGGAGCAGGCGCAAGAATCCTGGAGTCTGTCGCCTTTGACCTTTCCTCACCCCTTGGTGCGCGTGATTGTGGCCGAGCAGATTTACCGCGCCTTTAGTATTCTTAAATCACATCCCTATCATCGTTGATGACAGAACAAATTATATTAGCCTCAGGTTCTCCCAGGCGGAGGGAATTATTGGATCAGATTGGCGTCACATATCGTGTGCAGGCGGTCGATATTGATGAGACTGCTTTGCTAGGTGAGCCGCCGGATGTTTATGTACAACGTATTGCCGCTGAAAAGTCAGCATGCTGTGTGCAACAGCTCAAGCCGACGATTCCGGTGTTAGCAGCCGACACCAGTGTGGTGTTGGATGGGACGATCATGGGCAAGCCGCAAGATGCGGCAGATGCTGAAGCGATGCTGACGGCATTGTCGGGGCGGACGCATCAGGTTTATACGGCCGTGTCATTACGGCATCGGGGTCAACATTTCGAAGCGCTGAGTGTGACCGATGTTTGTTTTAAACCCTTGACGCCGGCTGAAATCCGCGCCTATTGGCGCAGCGGAGAACCTGTTGACAAGGCTGGCGCCTATGCAATTCAGGGCTTGGGGAGTGTGTTTATTCAGTCGCTATCAGGAAGCTACAGTGGCGTGATGGGGCTGCCATTATTTGAAACCGCCGCGCTTTTACAGCAACAGGGAATCAAAATTATCCAATGAGTGAAGAAATTTTAATCAATGTGACTCCGCCAGAAACTCGTGTGGCTGTGGTTGAAAACGGTGTGTTGCAAGAGCTGATCATCGAACGGATGCTGCAAAAAGGACTGGTTGGCAATATCTATAAAGGTACTGTTTGCAGGGTTTTGCCCGGTATGCAGGCCGCTTTTGTCGATATTGGCTTAGGGAAAGCGGCTTTTCTTCATTTGTCCGATTTCAGCACCAAAGAACTGGAAGCCCGGGGCTCGGATAACATTGAGCATTATCTGAGAGAAGGACAGACGATTCTGGTGCAGGTCACCAAAGACCCGTTAGGCAGCAAGGGTGCCCGGCTGACTACAGAGATCTCCATTCCGTCGCGCTATCAGGTTTATATGCCTTATGCGAAAACCTGTGGTGTATCGCAACGTATAGAATGTGAAACAGAGCGGGCGCGACTCAGAGCCTGTATCGAGGCATATCAACAAAAAAATGACACCGGCGGCTTTATTGCCCGAACCGCTGCTGAATGTGTGGAAGAGGCGGTGTTGATCTCTGACATGACATTCTTGCTCAAATTGTGGGAAGCGATACAGGAAAAAGCGTGCAAAGCACCGGGTAAAACCCTGATTCACGAAGACTTGCCGCTCAGTATCCGCACCTTGCGCGATTTGTATAAGGAAGGCCTTGAAAAGGTGCGCGTCGATTCAAGAGAAACCTATCATAAACTGATTGAATTTTCTGAAGTGTTTGTGCCGGAGGTGGTGCCGGTGATTGAGCATTATTCGGGGGAGCGGCCATTATTTGATATTTACAATATCGAAGATGAGATAGCCAAGGCATTAGAGCGCCGCGTGCAACTGAAATCAGGTGGGCACCTGGTGTTCGATCAAACCGAAGCGATGACTACGATCGATGTCAATACCGGTGGTTATGTCGGCGGTCGCAATCTGGAAGAAACGATTTACAAGACCAATCTGGAAGCGGCGCAGACCATCAGCCGACAACTCAGATTGCGCAATCTGGGCGGAATTATCATTATCGATTTTATCGATATGAAAAGTGAGGAGCATAAAAAACAGGTGCTGGATGCTTTGCAGCGCCATCTCGATAAAGATCATGCCAAAACCAAAATCACCGAAGTGTCGGTTCTGGGCCTGGTTGAGATGACACGCAAACGTACCCGGGAAAGTCTGGAGCATATTTTATGCGAAACCTGTCCTGCCTGTTCCGGGCGGGGCGTATTGAAAACAGCGGAAACCATTTGTCTGGAGATTTTTCGCGAGATTATTCGTGAAGTACGACAGTACAAGGTCAAGAAAATTCTGGTTCTGGCTTCGAATGAAGTGGTCGAGATGTTGTTAGATGAAGAAGCGGATATGTTGGCTGAGCTGGAAGTGTTTCTGGGGATTTCGATAAAATTTCGCGCCGAAACGGAATATAACCAGGAGCAATACGATGTTGTTCTGCTTTAGCCGCTGTTCATTATCGATTCAGTTATTCTGACGACCTGTTTGCGTTGTGATTCATCATATCACCCGGGCGACCCGGCACTTGATTTTCTGGTCATTACTGATACTGGCTTTAGGCTCTATTGGCATTCGTCTGGGGTTGTTGGCGGTGGAGCGCTATAAAGTCGAATTGGAGCAAAAAATTGCCGAAATTGGTGGCGTAAAGGTCAAAATAGGTTCACTTCGAGGTGGCGTACAAGGCATTAATCCTGAGATTATTTTACGCAATATATCGGTGTTGTCTGAGGATGAAAGCGGTCAGCCTGCACTGCGGCTTAAGCAGATCAGGGTCGGGGTGAATGTTTTTCAATTCATGCAAAGTCGGGATTTATTGGCGTCAACCTGGATTACCCTGGTGGGTACTCAAGTGACTGTCATGCGTGATCAACAAGGGGATATTTCGATTAAAGGCCTGGCTGTCAGTAAGGATGCGATTCCGGCCTGGATGCTCAGCTTTCGGCACTATGAAATTCTCGATACGCAGGTCATTTGGCAAGATCGACAGCATCCGCCGCAATTTTTCAAGGATGTTGATTTCTTGTTAAAAAGTGATGAAAGCCGACGTGACTACGATATCCATGCCCTGGCTTTATTGCCCCCCCCTTATCGAGGGTCTTTGCGCCTGTCTGCGCGTGTGCACGGCGATCTTTTTGCGGCTGATGTGCCGATCGGTGATATTTATATCGAAGGCAAAAACGTTGCGTTACCTGACGTGCTGTCACAAGCTTTCATAAAGGATGCTGCGCTGACCAGCGAGGCGGCTGATTTTAAAATCTGGCTGCAATGGCAAGATCACAGATTACATAGCTTGGCAGGACGATGGACGGGCGGTGAACTTAAACTGAAACAGGGACCGGCCGAACAGGTTTTTGATGACGTATCTGCGCTGTTTTCCTGGCAACGGCAACAGCAAGGTGGGCGGCTGGATGTCGTGGATTTGCAGTTACAAAAGGACGATAAAGCGATTCCGGCAATGCGTTTTAGTGTCGTCTTCCGGGAAAACTCTGTTGCGGGTGTCGTCAGTACGCTGGATCTGGCTTCACTAAGGTTTTTTACACCGTTTATCCAGCACCTCAACATAAAATCTCATCATTTGCGGCAAGGATGCAAAGGTGCAATATCTTCTTTAAGAAAACCTTGCCCTTTAGGGCGAGGTGCTGGATTTATGCCGGAAGACTGGCTCAGTGCTTATTCACTGACGAAGTGGCGGCAGACAGGCGTGTTGCAAAATACAGCGTTCTATGCCGATTACAGCGATAATATTTATGCCTTATCCGGCCAATTTGAGCACTTGAGTCTGGATTTGTCGCCAAACTATCCTTCGTTTTCAGGGCTTTCTGGTACGATTCAGGGTGATAACGATGACGGTGTGCTCACGTTGGACAGTGAGGCAGGTAGTGTCACCTTTCCTGGTTTATTCAGAAATACGTTGCAATTTAAGCAAATTCAAGGCGGGGTATCCTGGAAGCAGAGTGAGCAGAGCTGGTTTCTTCAAAGTCATCAGTTACGTCTGAAAACGAAGGAACTGGATGCGGTGGCGGCCTTGAGTCTGCGTGTGCCTAAAAAAGCGCAGCACGCTATCGAAATGGATATGCAGCTTAGCTTTGACGGTTATCGGCGGGTGCAAAATATCGGTCGCTACCTGCCTATCGGCATCATGAATAAGGATCTGGTGCATTGGTTGGATAATGCCGCCATTTCCGGCGTGATCAAAAATGGACGGATGCGCTTGCAGGGGGCTCTGGATCAGTTTCCATTTCAACACGGACAGGGTAAGTTTGAAGTCTTGTTTGATCTGAATGATGGTGTATTGCAATATTCTCCTGTCTGGCCGCGCTTGAACCAGGTGAATGCACGCGTACATTTTCTGGCCAATACCTTACAAATCGATATCGATCACGCGCATTCAAAGAAATTGAGCAGCCACTTCGCGCAGGTTGTGTTACCGGACCTGGAAAAGGGCGAGCGAGTGCAGGTTAAGGCCAGGGTTGATGGAAAAGTGGATGATTTTCTGCATTTTTTACAACAAACGCCTTTGCATAGCACAATCGATAATGTCATTGATACGTTGCAAGTTGAAGGCAAGACCCGGGTAGCGTTTGATTTGGACATACCTTTGCTTGAAACGGCAAAAAACGTCCATGTGACAGGCCATTTCCCGCTTCATCAGGCCACCTTGTGGTTAAAACCTTTGGCGATACCCATTAAAAATATTCACGGCACCATGACGTTTACTGAACAGGGCCTGTTCAGTGACCAGATAAAAGGGACATTGGCACGGTTACCCTTGCAAGCCAGTATTTCTTCTGATGCAAAGGCGGTACGGATTCGTAGTCAGGGGAAAATGAAGACAGCCGTCCTTTATCAATTATTCCCCGCACTGAAAAACAATATCATCTCGGGTGTGTTTGATTATAAAACGATTGTGACCTTGCCCGATCAGGCGACTTCACCGATAGACATTGATGTTTATAGTAATCTGAAAGGTGTTGCGTTACCTTTACCCGCACAATTGGGCAAAACCCGGCAGGATGTAAAAAAGCTGGCACTCAATATCAAGCTGAAAAAAAATCAGAACAAAAAGATTTACTTAAATTATGCCGATTTACTCAAAGCCGCGTTAGTCCTGGAAGGAGATGCCTCCCGCTTGAAAATGGCGCATGTCTTGATTGGCAAAGGCAAAGCACGCTTTTTGGCAACACCTGGGATACATGTCGATATGCGCTTGCAGCAGCTGCATGTTGAACGATGGTTAGCCGCATTGACGGCAGTGTTAAAAGGTAAAAATAACGCGACGGATGTGCGCCGTATCAATCTGGCGATTGATCAGGTCTGGTGGGAAAACCGGCAGTTGGGGCCGCTTAAATTGCAATTAAACCCGGGGAAACAGTTTTGGCAGGGAGAGCTCGATTGTCAGATTGCACGCGGCGAATTACTGATTTCTGTTCAGCAAAGCATCGATAAAATTACCTTGCAACTGGATGAGCTGAATCTGGATGCGTTGCTGGCGTCCTATTCTGACGAGAGTGGCACGATTGATTCTGACCCCGCGTTAATCCCCTTGTTTGATATTTACGCCAAAAAACTGATTTTGAATGGGCGTGATCAGGGTATGTTGCTGATTGAAACGGCTCGGCAAGATGAGGCGATTGCATTTAAGAAGGTAAGCCTGGTGGGAAAATATGGCGTAGTGGATATGACAGGGCGCTGGCGTAACACACCCGCAGGGCCTGAAACCGAATTGACAGGCAAATTACATAGCCAGGATTTCTCAATGTTTTTGGATCGATTAGGGGTTGCCAATGACTTACGTGATACCTCCGCCATGATCGATTTCTCATTGGGCTGGATGGGGGCGCCCTATCAAGTCGCGCCTTCAAAACTTGATGGTGATGTGACATTCAAATTATACGGCGGGCGCATTGCCAGCATTGAGCCCGGTGTGGGGCGTTTGCTTGGACTCATCGCCATTCAACAATGGGTGAAACGGTTCAGTCTGGATTTTACCGACATTTATCAAAAAGGACTGGCCTATAACCAGATCAGCGGTCGTTTCGAGCTGACAGAAGGAATAGCCCGAACGCAGAACGTGTTGATCGATGCGATTGCGGCGCGCATCAAAGTTGCAGGCTTGCTCAATCTTGTCCAAAAGACGATCAATGCCCATGTTTGGGTTGTCCCTAAAAGTTCTGCCGCCGTGCCTATTGCTGGTACAATTATCAGTGGTATTGCCTCAGCCTTAACACGGGCTATCGACGAGGATTATAAAGAAGGGTATTTCTTCGGTTCTGAATATAAAGTCACGGGGAAATGGTCGGATGCCAAAGTGACGCCGTTACATGAAAATGACGGGGTTATCCGAAAATTCTGGCAAAATCTGACGGTTTCACCCAAATAAACTGCTAAACAAGAGACATAAAATGACAATATGTGCCGCCATACAAATGGCATCGAGCCCCAATGTGAGCGCCAATTTACTGAGTGCCGGGCAATTGATTGCAGAAGCCGCCGACGCCGGGGCAAAGCTTATCGTTCTACCCGAAAATTTTGCCATTATGGGCGAGCATGAGCAGGATAAAGTCAAGGTCAGGGAAGTCGAGGGCGAAGGGCCGATTCAGGACTTTTTGTCCACTACCGCTAAAAAACATGGCGTCTGGCTGGTGGGTGGAACGATTCCATTGGTTGCCAATGCCGATAATAAGGTCCGCGCCGCCTGTCTGGTCTATAACGACCAGGGTGAGCAAGTGGCCCGTTATGACAAGATTCATTTATTTGATGTCAGTGTACCGGGAACGGATGAAGTTTATAAGGAATCGGACTCTATCGAAGCCGGCAATCATATCGGCATGGTGGATACGCCCTATGGCAAACTGGGCATTGCCGTATGTTATGATTTGCGATTCCCCGAATTTTTCAGAACAGCGGCGATTGAGGGCGTTGAAATTCTGGCGGTGCCTGCCGCCTTCACGGCCGAAACGGGCGCTGCGCACTGGGAAGTGTTGTTGCGCGCCAGGGCGATTGAAAATCAATGTTATGTGATTGCGTCCAATCAGGGTGGCTTTCATATCAATGGCCGGAAAACGTTTGGCCACAGTATGATCATCGATCCATGGGGCGTTATTCTGGACTGTTATAAAACCGGCACCGGTTTTGTGCATGCTGATATTGACCTGGAAAAGCTGGAAAAAATGCGGCAGTCCTTTCCGGTTTTACAGCATCGACGCTATTTTATTGCCAATGAATAAAGTACTGTTCTGTTTGATGATAGCCGGCGTGACAGGGGGATGTGCGGCAGAGTCGCCTTATCGTGACACGTCTGAACTGGAAATGCCGCCGGTTATCGATGCACAGGAAATGCCTTTTTCCAGACCATCGTCTGTTGTCGAGAAAAAACCAGAGCAGAAGTCCTTCGTCGCGCTCGATGACAGCCAGTCGCCGCCGGTGGTCATGATTGAAAAATTGTTGGACAGAAGCTGGGAGCTGGTGGGGCAGGCCTTAAACGATAAAAAGATTGAAATTGTTGATAAAAACCGTGAAGACTGGGTTTATCGAGTCAAGTACGACGCCAGCCAGAATAGCGGCGAATATTTTGGCAATGTTCATTTTCTCTGGTTCGAAGATGACTATGGCGAAGCAGAATATGAAGTTAAATTAAGCTGGAACGGTACAGAAACAGAAGTTCATGTTCGTTTGCTGGAACAGGCCGAAACGAATGATGAGGATGAAGAGCTGGCAGATGGCTCGGAAAAACTGGCGCAAACGATTTATCAGGCGGTCAAGGCGATCGTCAATCCGGAGGAAAAGGAACAATGAGTGTATTGGAGCAGGTTTCTCAATCTTTGTTACAGCCTCAAGGGTTGCAGCATCATGATATCGAACAGGTGATGAATCACTTGCTCAGTGTGCCGGCGGATTTGGCCGATATTTATTTCCAGAGCACGCATTTTGAGTCCTGGCAGCTGGAAGATGGCATTCTCAAGCAGGGCAGCCACAGCATCGAAACGGGCGCGGGCATACGTGTCGTGGCTGGCGAAAAAACCGGCTTCGCTTATAGTGACAGACTGGAATTACCGATTTTGCTGGAAGCGGCTGCGAATGTTAAAGCCATTATTCGCCAGGGACAAAGCCGGCAAGTAAAAGTTCTGGCTAAAAACGACAGTACAAGTCTGTATGCGCCGGTCAATCCATTAGAGTCGATGGCGGATGATGAAAAAGTCGCCTTTTTGAAAAATATCGAACAACAGACGCGCAAGCTCGACCCGCGCATAGAAGAAGTCATGATAAGTCTGGTCGGTGTTCATGAAAACATCCTGATTGCCAGCCAGGATGGTTCGTTGACAGCCGATATCCGGCCTCTGGTGCGATTTAATGTGACCGTGATTATGGCGCAGGATGGACGCCGCGAATCAGGCAGCATGGGCGGTGGCGGCCGCAGTGATTACAGCTATTTTATGCAGCAGGACAGGGCCATGGCATTTGCCCGGGAAGCGGTGCGCCAGGCGCAGGTCAGCCTTGAAGCAGTCGAGGCGCCGGCGGGTACGATGACCGTCGTTCTGGGCCCTGGCTGGCCCGGTATCCTGTTGCATGAGGCTATCGGTCATGGTTTAGAAGGCGATTTCAACCGGAAAGGGACATCGGCCTTCAGTGGCCGGATCGGTGAGAAGGTCGCCTCGGATTTATGCACCGTGGTCGATGATGGCACACTGGCCGGTCGGCGGGGCTCATTGAACATCGATGATGAAGGCGTCGCCTCTGAAAATACTGTTTTGATTGAAAATGGTATTTTAAAAGGCTATATGCAAGATAAACTGAATGCGCGACTGATGGGTGTGGCGTCGACCGGTAATGGGCGCCGCGAATCCTATGCTCATTTACCATTGCCACGGATGACGAACACCTATATGTTGCCGGGGCCGCATCAGGCCGATGAAATCATCGCTTCAGTCAAAAACGGTCTGTATGCGCGTAATTTTGGCGGTGGACAGGTCGATATTACCTCGGGCAAGTTTGTGTTTTCCGCCAGCGAAGCCTATTTGATTGAAAACGGCAAGATTACCCGGCCTGTGAAGGGTGCGACCTTGATCGGTAATGGGCCGGATGTTTTAACTCGGGTGTCTATGGTTGGTTCTGATCTTGAGCTGGATACGGGGGTTGGCACATGTGGCAAAGAGGGGCAGAGCGTTCCGGTCGGTGTCGGTCAGCCGACGCTAAAAATTGATAGTTTAACCGTAGGCGGGACACAGCTTGCCTGAGCATAATTCTAGAAAGTCAAATAAAACCGTGCAAACACAAGAACAGATCGAAACATTAAAAAATATTGTTCAGGACTTGCTGAACGAAGCCAAAAAACAAGGCGCGACTGCTGCAGAAGCGGGCTTGAGCGTCGATGACGGGTTGTCGGTTACCGCGCGCTTAGGCGATGTCGAAACTGTTGAATATCATTGTGACCAGGGCCTGGGCGTCACTGTTTATTTTGGTCAGCGTAAAGGCAGTGCCAGCAGTAATGATTTATCGCCCGAATCTTTGCGTGAAACGGTAAGCGCTGCCTGCAGTATCGCTCGTCATACCAGCGAAGACCCGTATGCGGGATTACCGGAGCCTGAGTTATTGGCGACAGAATTTCCCGACCTGGACTTGAGTCACCCTTGGGGACTGAGTGCCGAGCAGGCGATCGAATACGCTATACAATGCGAAAATGCGGCGCGTGAATTTGACCCTGCGATCAGTAATTCAGAAGGTGCCAGCATAAACAGCCATCAAGGCATTCGGGTATTTGGCAATTCCTTAGGTTTTTTGCATGGCTATCCGAGCACCCGCCATTCCATAAGCTGTTCAGTACTGGCCGGGCAAGGTGATCAGATGCAGCGTGATTATTGGTATACGTTATCGCGCAAAGCTGATGATCTGGAATCGGCCGTACAGGTCGGTCAGAAGGCTGCAGAGCGTACGATCAAACGCCTGGGCGCACGCCCTCTCAGCTCGCGTCAATGTCCGGTGCTGTTCTCGGCTGATGTGGCAAGCAGTTTGTTTGGCTCATTGGTTGGTGCGCTGAGTGGTGGCAACCTGTATCGTAAAAGCTCGTTTTTACTCGACAGCCTGGGGCGTAAAATATTGCCGGAATTTGTCCGCATTCATGAACAACCGCTGCTGCCGGCCGCTTTAGGCAGTGCCAGCTATGATGCCGAAGGTGTTGCGACCTGTGCGCATGACCTGATTACAGAGGGCATAGTCAGGTCCTATGTGCTCAGCAGTTATTCGGCACGCAAACTGGGGCTTAAAACCACAGGCAATGCCGGCGGCGTGCATAATTTAATCATTGAGCCGGGAGAGATGGGGCATGCCGGCTTGTTGCAGGAAATGGGAACCGGGTTGCTGGTCACGGAGTTGATGGGACAAGGCGTCAATATGGTGACAGGCGATTATTCTCGTGGTGCATCTGGCTTCTGGGTGGAAAACGGCGAGATTTTGTTTCCAGTGGAAGAAATCACCATTGCAGGTAATTTAAAAGAGATCTTTAAACACATTGTCGCCATCGGCAATGATGTCGATTATCGCAGCAATATTCGGACGGGATCGGTGTTGATCGCGCAAATGGCTATCGCAGGTAAAACATGAATATCACAGCATTACGCTCAATCTATCAATTAAAAATTTCGCTGGATGGTGCCAAACCACCCATCTGGCGTCGAGTACTGGTGCCTAGTTCATATACGCTGGCTGATTTACACGATGTTATTCAGATCAGCATGGGCTGGTACGATTGCCATATGCATCAATTCATTATCAATGGTGAATTTTATGGTGTTCCTGAGCCGGATTTTGATTTCGATGTAAAACCGGAGCAGAGCGTCCGCCTGAGCTATGTGTTGAAACGCGAAAAGGACAAGATTCAATATGAGTATGATTTTGGCGACGGTTGGAGTCATACCATTACACTGGAAAAAATTCTTCCCTTTAACCCCAGACAACAGTTACCTTACTGTGTTACGGGGCGCAAGGCATGCCCGCCTGAAGATGTTGGCGGTATCTGGGGGTATGAGGAGTTTCGAGAGGCCTGGAATGACCCTGAACATCCCGAGCATGAGAATTTCCGCGAGTGGATGGCAGATGTGGGCGATGATAACTTTGACCCTGATGTCTTTGATCGCGATGAAGTCAATGACATGCTGGCGCAATGGGCAAGTCCGGAGGGCGCGAATGATTGATGCTGCCGTTATGATGGCTTGCGGTCAGTGTGCTGAGTGCAATGTGCGAGCAGTGCCATAAGTTTAGTCAAACCCATTTTTCTGAGTAACTGAATATTGTTTTCCGGAATGGAGGCCGGATCATGCGGGTAATGTTTCAGCGCTTTTTCGATGCTGGCTTCGCGGATGAGGTGCAGCATGGGATAGGGCGAGCGGTTGGTATAATTAGCCGGGTCATTGTCATCGCTGCCTTCAAAGCAATAAAGGGGGTGAAAACTGGCTAATTGATAGATGCCCTCAAAGCCTTGTTGATACAGGAGTTGTTCGGCCAGACTTAAAAAATCAAGAAAATCATCAAACGCTGCAAACGCGTCGGGGTAAATGAGCAGCGTGGTTTCCGTTTCCGGGTGTTGATCCAGATAACGGCATTCAGTAATTAGATTGAATAAATGATCGTCCAGGTTTTGCCCTGACAGGCATTGATAACGAATGCGGTCATTTTGAAATTCGCGTTTTGCGAACGGGCAGATGTTGAATGGAATGATAAACGATTCAATCCATTGACGGGCTGCGCTGATTACCGGGTTTTGAGACATGTGTTTAAGAGGGGGAACACACGAGGTGTTGCCCCCTTTACAGTTAAGTGTGGCTGATACCTTCTGCAATGCGTTTTTCGCGCGCTTCCCTGGCGTGTTCCAGCTTGGAAAAAACACGCAAAATATCGGTGGCCGACAGGATGCCGACCAGTTTGTCATTATCCAGCACAGGCAAGGCGCCGATTTTATGATCGGCCATAATGCCGGCCGCTTCTGAGGCTGGCGTATCCGGGGCGACGGTAATGACGCCACGGCGCATGATATTCATGACTTTTTTGGGAACCACATGCAGTTCATGGCTTTTCTGGCCGCCTTCAATCGCATTCGAGTTGCTTTTAGGACCCAAGGCTTTGTACAGGTCTCGATCTGAAACAATGCCGACAAGTTTACCTTTTTCCAAAACCGGTAAGTGGCGAACTTTTTCATAATGAACCAGGAAAAAGACCCGGTCGATCATGTCATGGGGTTCGACGGTAAAAACCTTGGCGGTCATTAATTCTTCAACACGCATTGATAACTCCCTCTGATTTAAATGGATAAAGCATAAGGAAAACAGGGTAAATATACAAGAGTTAAAGCAATATAACGCTAATTACGCTAAAATAAGCGGTTTATTTCAGGTGCTGCCAACCGTTACAGCCTCCTCGGCGCATGCGGTGAAAAGACACCTTTTGATAACACAATAACGGAGTTTTTATGCGTATTATCCTGTTAGGGAGTCCGGGGTCCGGTAAGGGGACACAGGCTCAGTTTATTTCTAAAAAATATGGCATTCCACAAATTTCGACGGGCGATATGTTACGCGCGGCGGTTCGCGAAGGGACGCCTTTAGGTCAGGAAGCTAAAAAAATCATGGATGAAGGCGGGTTGGTATCCGATGATATTATTTTAGGCCTGATCAAGGAGCGGATTGCGCAGGATGATTGTAAAAACGGATTTTTGCTGGATGGTTTCCCTCGCACCATTGCGCAGGCGGAAGGTTTGAAAAAAATGGGTGTCGATATTGATTATGTGATTGAAATCAATGTCGATGATGAAGAAATTATCAAGCGCATGGCGGGGCGACGCGTTCATCCGGGTTCGGGGCGCACCTATCATGTGGAATATAACCCGCCAAAACAGCCTGGAGTGGATGATGTGACAGGCGAGCCTTTGATTCAACGGGATGATGACAAAGAAGAAACCGTACGTAAGCGGCTTGAGGTGTATCATGAACAGACACAGCCTTTGGTCGATTACTACGCTAATCCCGAAAACCCGGCAAAATTTGTATCTATACCTGGCGTAGGTGCAGTTGAAGATATCACGGCTAAAATTTTTGCCGTGCTGGATCAAGCAAAATAAAGCGGATAATCAAAATGGCAGGTAAAACCTTATATGATAAATTATGGGACGATCATGTCGTCAGTCGTGAAGATGATGGCTCGGCCCTGATTTATATTGACCGGCAGCTGGTGCATGAGGTGACCTCACCCCAGGCTTTTGAAGGACTCAGGCTGGCCGGCCGAAAGCCTTGGCGTACCGAGCGTAATCTGGCGGTGGCCGATCATAATGTCCCTACCACCGATCGCGATAAAGGGATTGCCGATCCGGTATCGCGTTTGCAAGTGGAAACGCTGGATAAAAATTGCCACGAATTTGGCATTACCGAGTTTGGCATGGACGATCTCAGACAGGGTATTGTGCATGTGGTCGGCCCTGAGCAAGGTGCGACCTTGCCCGGAATGACGGTCGTTTGTGGCGATTCACATACCTCGACACATGGCGCATCCGCAGCATTGGCCTTTGGCATTGGTACCTCCGAAGTCGAGCATGCGCTGGCAACACAATGCCTGGTGCAGAAAAAATCCAAAAATATGTTGATTCGGGTCGAGGGCGATGTGGCACCGGGGGTGACGGCCAAAGATATTGTGCTGGCGATTATCGGCAAGATTGGCACGGCCGGCGGTAACGGTTACGCAATTGAATTTGCAGGCGAGGCGATCAGGCAGTTGTCGATGGAAGGGCGTATGACGGTGTGTAATATGGCGATTGAAGCCGGTGCTCGAACCGGTTTGATTGCTGTCGATGAGACGACGATTGATTATTACAAAGACCGCCCTTTTGCGCCTAAAGGCGAACTCTGGGACAAAGCCGTAGAGGCCTGGCGGCAATTGCATTCTGATGTCGATGCCGAATTTGATAAGGTGGTGATTTTAGATGCGGCCGAGATCAAACCGCAGGTGACCTGGGGAACCTCGCCCGAAATGGTAGTGGCTGTCGATCAATCCGTTCCTGACCCTGCCGATGAAGCCGATATGGTCAAACAACAAAGTATGCAGCGTGCGCTGGAATATATGGCGTTAACGCCGGGCCAGAAAATCACCGATATTCAACTGGATAAGGTTTTTATCGGTTCCTGTACCAATTCCCGGATCGAGGATTTGCGTCAGGCGGCTGAAATTGCCAAAGGTAAAAAAGTGGCCGCCAATATTAAACAGGCT
>CAYUAE010000017.1:18719-21290 GCA_964442675.1 uncultured Methylomarinum sp. | reverse complement strand
GCCTGATGTAAATAGCCGCCGCCAAACAGGTTGAGATGATTCAGGATGTGGTAAAGGTTGTACAACGTCTTTCGGGTTGAATACCCCGCATCAAGTGCCAGCGATTGATTGTAAGCACTGTAAAAATCAGCGCTGAAACCGCCAAACAATTCTGTCATGGCAATATCGGCTTCCCGGTCGCCATAATAGCAGGCAGGATCGTAAATAACCGGTTGGCCGCTGTCATCGGCCGAGGCATTGCCACCCCACAGGTCGCCGTGCAGCAGGGAAGGAAACGGTGAATAATCGCTAAAAAAAGCGGCGAGTTTCCCGGCCAGTAATTCACCGCGTTTTTGCAGTTTTCCGCTATATCCGTTGCGTTGTGCAAATTCCAGTTGCTTTAGCAGGCGTTGGCTGCGCCAGAACGCAAGCCAGTCATCATGTTGGGTATTGTATTGTGGTGTGCTGCCAATGGTATTGTCCATGCGCCAGCCAAAGTAGGGCTGGCGCAAACGATGCAGGGCAGCGAGTTGTTCACCCATTAAGGCGGCACTTTTTGGGTTTAATGTGTGTAGCGGAATATATTCAAGTACCAAGTAACTGTGTTGATCAGTTTGACCATAACAAATAACTTCAGGGACCCGAATAGCTTTAATTGTGGCCATTTCGGTCAAGCCTGCAGCTTCAGCTTCAAACATGGCGCTTAAAGACGGGCTGTTGATCTTGATAAACCAGTCAATATTGGTATTTTTAAGACGGTAAGCACGGTTAATTGAGCCGCCACCAATGGCTGTGAACGTGCTGTTTTGCAGGTGGCGGCCGGTTTGTTGCGCTAATGTCAGGAGAATGTTTTCCATGGGCATAGCGGTTTTAAGGTCTATTTCGCCCAGGTGTCGCGCAGTGTCACTGTGCGGTTGAAAACCAGTTTTTGATCATTGCTATCAACCGAATCGACACAAAAATAGCCGGTTCTTTCAAATTGATAACGGCTTTCTTTTTCGGCCTTGGCCAAACTGGCTTCAACCTGGCAATTTTCCAGTATTTGTAGTGAATCCGGGTTCAACGCATCCAGAAAATGCGCTTCGGCATCCGGATTAGGTTGCCGAAACAGGCGGTCATACAGACGAATTTCCGCCGGAATCGCATGTTTGGCCGAGACCCAGTGAATAACACCTTTAACTTTGCGGCCTTCAGGGTTTTTGCCTAATGTGGCCGGGTCATAGCTGCAACGC
This sequence comes from uncultured Methylomarinum sp., assembly GCA_964442675.1. Lineage (GTDB taxonomy): Bacteria > Pseudomonadota > Gammaproteobacteria > Methylococcales > Methylomonadaceae > Methylomarinum. Next base: position 20,079 of record CAYUAE010000017.1, on the reverse strand, counting down.
AGTTCGATGATGTTGCCGGCTTCATCTTTAATTATCCGTTCACATTTAATGACATAGGAGCCGCGTAACCGAACCTCGCCGCCTTCAACCAGGCGTTTGAATTTTTTCGGTGGATTTTCCGCAAAATCATCTTGCTCAATATAAAGCACTTTACTGAAAGGGACTTTTCGGGAGCCCATTTCCGGTTTTTGAGGATGATTGGGGATGTCGTATATTTCTTCTGTCTCATCGGGATAATTTTCGATGACCAGACGCAACGGCTTCAAGACTGCCATGCGTCTTGGTGCATTTTCATTCAGGTCTTCACGAATGCAGCTTTCCAGGACATCCATTTTGATCCAGGAATCTTTTTTGGTGACACCAATGCGTTCGCAAAAATCACGAATCGAAGCCGGTGTGAAGCCGGCGCGGCGCATACCGGCCAGTGTCGGCATACGCGGGTCATCCCAGCCACTGACATGGCCTTCGGTCACCAGTTGATTGAGCTTGCGTTTGCTCATCACCGTATATTCGAGTTGCAGTCGGGCAAACTCGATTTGTTGTGGATGACAAGGGGTGTTCAGTTTATCCAGCACCCAGTCATACAGTGGTCTGTGGTCTTCAAATTCCAATGTGCAAATGGAATGGGTAATACCTTCAATGGCGTCGGAAAGACAGTGGGTAAAGTCATACATCGGATAGATGCACCATTTGTCGCCAGTACGTTGATGATGCACTCGGCGAATACGGTACAGTACCGGGTCGCGCATATTGATATTAGGGGATGCCATATCAATCTTGGCGCGTAGAAGGTAGGCTCCATCGGCAAATTCACCGGCGCGCATACGCTGGAATAAATCCAGGCTTTCTTCGACAGGACGATTACGGTTCGGACTTTCCTTGCCGGGTTCGGTCAAGGTGCCTCGATATTCCCGAATCTGCTCCGGGGTTAAATCATCGACATAGGCATCGCCTTGTTTGATTAACTGAACGGCGTAATCGAACAGTTGTTCAAAATAATCCGAGGCGTGGTGTTTTTCATGCCACTGAAAGCCCAGCCACAGAATATCTTTTTCGATAGCTTCCATGAACTCGATGCTTTCTTTTTCAGGATTGGTGTCATCGAAGCGCAGATTACAGGTGCCATTGTATTCTTCGGCGAGCGTGAAGTTCAGGCAGATCGACTTGGCGTGACCAATATGCAAAAAGCCATTGGGTTCAGGGGGGAAACGGGTCTTGACCTTGCCGTTGTTTTTGTTGGCTTTAAGATCGGCTTCGATGATATGACGAATAAAGTTAGACGGTGCTGTTGCTTCGGGTGTTGTCATTGAACTATCAGTGCTCGTTAGCGTAAGGTGATAAAAGTGATGCAATATCCAGG
>CAYUAE010000017.1:15036-18619 GCA_964442675.1 uncultured Methylomarinum sp. | reverse complement strand
AGGAGATACGCTTCTGCGCTATGCGGCCTGCGTGATAGTTGTGTTATCACGCCAAGGCCTTTATCTTTTAAAAGGTGCGGTATTCTAACGGGTTATGACGGTTTCCGTAAAGCAATGAAACTGCCATACCAGGCGATTATTCAGGTTTAGGAGGCTGGCTGTCGCTGCCTGGATGCTTGATTTGGCGGATTTGTTCCATTTGGCGTTTCACAACGTGCTTAATCAGCAATTCCCTGTCTTCATCTTTAAGGTTTAAATAATCGACGCCGATGAAATAGGGATAATCCGAACTGTCATGCGGTTTACAGTAAATGACTTTGGCATAGGCGATGATGACAGCCATGCACGATGTCAGCATCATTTTTATTTCCAGTAATGTACCGGGCTCCAGTGCTTCCTCGGCCTCAAAGGCAATACCTGTGGCGCTTAGATTGGCATTGCGGCTGTGATGCTCGGTCAAGTCTGTACTTTGCCGCATGATAGCCTGAGCGATCAGGTCTATTTTGTCATCAAGAATTTTTAAATATTCAAATACTTCTGGCGCCGATCGTTCAACCCGCGGCGCAATAACGCGGGCTTCCTGGGATAATACATCCAGGGCCGAGGCTAAAGAGCAGGTGCTGAGAATATCATTGGAGACTTGGCTTAAGTGCTGTAGTTGCTGTTCATCAATAATTCGATAATATAAGTTGATGGTATCTTCTATCCGGAAAAACCGACGTCGTTCATGTGTAGTGTTAGTCATGTTATTTTGCAAGGGCAGTTTCTTTATCGGGTAATAATTCGTCTTTGAGTTGAATTATTTTTTCTTTATCCAGTTTCAGGGTCGGATCATCCTGTTCGATAATGATTTCGACACGACGGTTTTTAGCCCTGTTTTCAGGTGTATCGTTAGGAACCAGCGGTTGCGTGTCCGCCAGGCCTTCAACCACAATACGTTTTGGGTCCATGCCTTTTTTTGCCAGCATATATTGCGCAACGGTAACAGCCCTTGATGCGGATAATTCCCAGTTGGAGCGGTACCAGTCGCTGGACATTGGAATGTTATCCGTGTGGCCTGCAATCACGACCCGGCCTTTGGCGCGTTTGACCGCTTCGGTGATTTTATCCATCACCGGGTCAAAACCCGCTTTCAATATGGCGCTACCGGATGGAAAAGAGCCTTTCTCGTTAATGCGGATAATAATACGCAGGCCATCGGTTTCAACGGTAACCAGGCCTTGGTCGATTTCTTTTTTCAAGGAATCTTTGATGGCTTCGGCCTGTTGTTGAATTTCATCCTGTTTTTGCTGCATGATTTTTTGTTTGATTTTCTCAACATCATCGATGCTGACATCCAGCTGTGTACTTTGTTGGTTAGTCGATTGCTTGACTTCTTCTAAGACGCTTGGGGTTGTTTGAGCAGGGGAAAAATGCTGAGCAATAATGCTGGTCCCCATGGGGACTTCTGTGGCCGGAATATCTCGTTGAACCCCAAATGCAGTTTCCATGGATTCGGCCATTTTTTTGAATTTATTGGCGTCCATGGTGGCAAACGATAACAGCAGTACGAAAAAACACATTAACAACGACATCAGGTCAGCAAATGTCGCTAACCATAATGGTGCGCCTGCGGGCGGGCATTTGGGACAATCATCAGCCATCTACTTATTCCCCATCATCAGATTTGCGTTTTTTCTCAGAGATATATGAGTTCAACAAGGCTTCCAGCACTTTCGGGTTCATGCCTTCCTGAATGCCGGCAATGGTATCTAAGACCAGTTCCTTATTGGTTCGTTCATAGAGTAAAACGTAGGCGAGTTTATCGACCATCGGCAAGGCAAAACAGTTTGCCACCATCGCGCCATATAAGGTCGTCAACAAGGCAACCGCCATTGCAGGACCAATACTGGCAGGGTCCGACATGTTGGCCAGCATTTGTACCAGGCCGACCAGGGTACCGATCATGCCCATCGCGGGGGCTAAATCGCCCACCCCTTTCCACATATCCTGGCCGGCTTCATTACGCGAAACCATTTGGTCAATTTCTTTTTGCAGCATGCTTTTGACGAAAGCGGGTTCGTGACCATCAACGCAGAGGGTGATGCCTTTTTTCATGAAGGGATCTGAGATTTCTTCGCCTTCAAGTGCCAGCAAGCCATTCTTGCGGGCAACGTCAGCCAGGCGAACCGCTTCTTCAATAAGCTCATTAGGGTCTTTGTTTTTATTGAAAAAAGCCTTACCCAGTATGCCAAATGAACGTAAAAAATCGGATAATGGAACCCGCATCAGGGTGACACCAAATGTACCGCCGATAACAATCAGCAAAGAGGGTACATTAACAAACAGCATAACATCGCCACCGGTTGCAATGGCGGCGACGATAATGCCAATACCCAGTAAAAAGCCAACTAAGGATGCAATATCCACAACAAACCTCTTTAAATAATATGCCCGGCAGGGCGGATGAATACAGTAATTTTAGTCGAAGTTTTTATTTTTGCAGGGCAGTTCTCTGAAAAATATCCAATCGAGGTTAGTGCTTTTCCGGCGCTACTTTCTTTAAAGCATATTTCAATGCGATATACAGAAAAAACTGGATACCGAAAATTAAATTGGCGACCAGCAAATGAATCGGTTGGACAACAGGCGGGATGCCAAAACGGTCCAGCGTGATACCAGCCAAAATGGCGACGATGACTAGGGTCGACAGGCTTATGCTGAGTATTTTCAAGAGGTTGTTATGGGGGACAGCCTGATAGATTTTCCAGCTGATCAGAAGATTTATAAACAGGATCAGCATGGAAAAAACGCGGTGAATATAAAAGATTGCCGGGAGTTGTTCGCGCCATTCGTAACGGTTGGTCGTTTGGCTATGATGGGCCAGAAAGTCGACCGCTTCTCTGACCTGTGTTCCCAGGGCAATTTGAATCAGCGTCAAGCTCATCACGACAGTTAACAGGGTCAATATGGCGGGGGATAACTGACCGGTTTCCAACTGTGTCAGCAAATCTTTTTGCGAACGTGCAATTGCGTAAATCAATAATGCGACAATCAACAATGCCAACAACATATGCAAGGTAATCATAAAGGGCTTGAGATTGCTGGCAACCACAGCCGAGCCGAGCCAGCCCTGAAAGCCGACCAGGAAGAACAGGCTCAGACATAAATAGAATATGGTTTTGTCAGACTTCAGATAGATTCTGGAGGACCAGGCGGTCAGAAAAATCAGAAAGCCAATACTCGCTCCGGTCAATCGATTCAGATATTCTGTCCAGGTTTTGACGGGATTAAATGTAGTATCCCGGTAACCGCGATCGGCATAGATTTGTTGATAATCAGGCGGGAGTTGCGATTCTTCTGTGGGCGGCACCCATTGACCGAAGCAGGTTGGCCAATCAGGGCAGCCCATGCCGGCGCCGGAAGCCCGGACAATGCCGCCGACCAGAATCAGAAAATAAACAGCAAAAATGGTCAGCAGACCTAAACGGCGAAATCGACGGGCAGCTTTAGGATCAATCATGGTCAGTTTCCAGTTAAAGGGTATGAATCAAAGCGATTATACGACAATGCCGCTGTTGCGAATACCGACCGGAATTTATCC
>CAYUAE010000017.1:0-14936 GCA_964442675.1 uncultured Methylomarinum sp. | reverse complement strand
TATCCGTTTATGACAGCATGGCCTGGGTGATCTCGATTTCTTCGGCAACACCTTCGATTTCCAGAATTTCAGCATCGGCCAGCAGGCCCAGCTTTTCAAAGGCTGGAACTAAATTCCAGTCAATACGACAGGCGGGGTGATCTGTGCCAGCAATGCTTTGCAAAAAAGCGACCTGAACGACATCGACATAATCGGCTTTAGGGCCTGAGTCACGTTGAAAATTAACATATTCATAGGCTACAGCTTTTAGCTCTTCAGGAAAATCCCAGCTCTGCATGATGATTTTGCCGATAGGCGCATGCGCTTTTTCCAGCAATTTTCCCAGGCGTGAGGGACTGTCTCTGAATTCTGGAATGTCTTCAACCAGCGATAAAATAGGCAGTTTGCCAATCTGATGAATTAAGCCGCCCAGCATCGCTTCATCGGGGTTGAGATGGGGTGTCATAGCGCATAGCGCACGGCTGATTGCGGAGACATTGATGCTTTCTTCCCAGGTTTTACGGAAATACTGCTCCAGTAAATCCGAGGTTGGCGTAAACATTTGTTGCATGACCAGGCTGGTGACCAGGGATCGGATGGTCGTGTTTCCCAGCCGGGTAATGGCCATTTGAATGGAGGTGATTTCTTTGGCACCGCGATATAGCGGGCTGTTGGCCACTTGTATCAAACGAGCGGACAGCGCGGCGTCGGTCACGATCATTTTAGCCAGCTCATGCGCTGTAATGTCACCTTGTGAGACAGCGTCCCTGACTTTTAAGGCAATATCCGGCAGGGTAGGTAAAATGAGTCTTTTGGCATCCAGTTCGGCTTGAACATGATTAAGAAAATCCTGGACAGTTCTGAATTGCATTACTGTGTCTTTCCGTTATTCAAATGGAATAAGAGTGAGTTTTTCCGAGGGCTGTGCCTCTAAAACCAATGTGTCTGATTGACTAAGCTCGCTGGGTATGACTAATAGCAGGCGTGCTTTGTCGTTTATGGCCTGCCAGGTTAAAACTTTTCCGCTTGAATCCTGCTTGTTTTTGTCGCGTACCGTCAGCCCAGCTTTAAGATTAGCAGGATTATTACATTCTGCCAGAAACATTTCACGTTTGTTTTTCCCCAGATAATGGGTTCGGGCCACAATTTCTTGTCCGGTATAGCAGCCTTTATTGAAGCTGATGCCATCTAATTTATCAATATTCAACATTTGCGGAATATACTGCTCAGATTGATCGGCTTCAAACCAGGGGAGACCAGCAGATAAGTCAAGATAGCGCCACAGGGCTGATGAAGCACGGGTGTGGGGTGTACTTGAGCAACGGCTCCAGAAATCAATGCTGGCGTGTGTGTTGCCGATGATCAGATAACGCGGTTTATGGTCGGGCAGACGAATGACACTCAGTGTGTTGTGACAAGATGTTTCAAAGCGCTTGTCAGGTAAGGGGATTGACAGCGTGGATGCTTCGGAGAGGCTCAATCCTGTCAGGCAATACGCATCAGAACGTAACGTCAGGCTGACATTGGCGCGTAAAATATACAGTGACAGGCGTTGTATGACTTTTTCTGTCAGTGTCTTGGGAACCAGTAAATAAAAGGCGTTATCCTGGTCGGCCGCGCGTAAAACCAACATTGGGCTGATGACGCGCCCTTTTGGATTGCAAAAAGCGGCAAAACGGCTTTGATTCGGTGTAATATCGTTTGTGTCGCAGGTCAGTTGCCCTTGCAAAAAAGTGGCGGCGTCAGTGCCTTTAGCTTCGATAATATCCAGATGAGTCACGGGATAAAGGCAGGTTTTGTCAGTGTTACAAACATTCGAATCAGGAAAATCCAGGGTGAAGCCCGTGTCAGTCTGTATCGGTTTTGCCCCATGGTTTTTTAAGTAATCAAGCCAATCTTTATTCATCGATGAACCATTCAGTATGATAGGAGTGGCGATTATATCAGTAGAGTTTTGGGCATGAGAAACCTGTGGGAAAGTTATGAAAAAAACTGTTGCGACCCCGGCTGTTTTTAAAATAGCTCATTCAAAAGGGCTAAGAAATACCCTGTATGGTGTTCATTTTTTGGCCGGGATAGCGTGTTGGCAGGCGCAATTAGCCGGTGAAATAAGCGCTGTGCTATTTCTTTTAGTCCTGATGAGTTTAATTTTTCAGCTTAGGGGTTATACTAAAAGCTTCTGTTTTTTATATTTTCGCGATGATAAAGGTTGGTTTTTTAGTCTGGATGGAAAACACAGCAGACCGGTGTTGATAAAAACGATCACTCGCTTTCCGCCTTTTTTTGTCGTTGTGACGTTACAATTTGAACACGAAATAAAAAGGCTGATGATCTGTAGAGATAGTATGACGCAAGATATGTTCAGACGATTGAATGTTCTTTTAAAGGTTACGCATTGAGAGGCACAAGTGACAACAACTTCCGATCGCCAATCGCTGATAATGGCGATAAAAAATTTACCGCCACTCTCTAAAAACAGTATTCGTATCATCAATACGGTGAATAATCCGGATGTTGATGTCGATGAGCTCGTGGCCGTTTTGTCTTCTTGCCCGGTTTTGGTGGCACGCTTATTGGGATTGGCCAATTCGTCCTATTTTGGTCGTACAACACCGATTACGGATTTAAAGGTTGCGATTATTCAAGTGCTGGGTTTTAATCTGGTTAAAAGTCTGGCATTGAGTATTGCGTTAAATATTGGATTTGATACCAAGGCGTGCCCTGAATTTGATACGGAATTTTATTGGAATTTCATTCTGACGCAGGCTTTTTTAGCGCAAAAACTGGCGTCAAAGAGTCCAGATGAAAGTTTGTCGGCAACACGGGTTTATAGTACAGCACTGATGACGGAGATCGGTATTTTGGCGGCTGTGTTTGTTTGGCCGGAAGAAATGAATGCTGTTTTTTCAGCCTGTGAAAAAACCTTAGATTGTATTAATGAACACATTAACCTGAGATTTGGCATGAACTATTATGAATTAGGTTATTTGTTACTGTGTCGCTGGCATTTGCCGGAAATGTATTCTAAACCATTAAAATATTTAGCATCTGATTCCGATGAAACAGAAGAGGCTATGTTAGTGCTTTTGTTGCGTTTAGGGCGAAAATTAACTCAACGGTTATTTACGGGTGAAATTGATGATTTAACGCCATATAGCCAGGAACTCAACCGGTTTTCATGGACAGAGCAGTCTTTTTCTGAGGTTTTACAAGACCTCGAAATGCGGAAAGCCGAGATTCAGGAATTAGCGGCCATTATTACGGGGTAGCGTCATGACAGATGATAAGGCATCCGAAAAATTAGCACATGATCATTTGGAAAATGTTTTTGTTGATTTATTGGATGCTTTATCTGCCGTTAAACAATTATCTGAAATCAGTTGTCTGGACTCTGATGAAGAAGTCTTGATAAAAAAAGCTCTCAGTACACTGGTACATAATCAGGATATGGAGCGCTGTTCCTTCTTTAAGCTGGTCGATAACGACAGATTGGTTAATGTTGCGGGGTTGAGTTATCTGGAAGCGGTGGATGATGCAGAATTTTTTGCAACGCCGCAAGAGTTCAAGGTCGGGGAAGGACTGATTGGTTTGGCAGCTCAAACGAGAGCTTTGCAACATTGTCATAATAGTCAAACAGACGAACGCTTGAAACAAGAAGTGGGTGGGACAGGACAAAAATTACCCGGCTCGATCATCAGTGTGCCGGTTTTTGCCGGTAATTTAGAGTTGGTCGGCGTATTGAATGTTTCGCACCCCGAGCCATATTTCTTTACCGAATGGCATATTCGGTTGCTGGAAATCTACAAGAATATTTTAGGGCAGCTGATCAGTAATTTTCGCCTGTTTCAGAAAATGGATGCGGAAATCGCCGCAAGAACCGCAAAATTGCAACAGTCTTATGAGGATGTCAAACGCCTGAAAGAGCATTATCAAAATATTTCGGTAAAAGATGATTTGACCGGATTATTCAATCGGCGCCATTTCTATAATCATGCCTCGGTCATTCTGGCACGATTCTATCGTTATCATGAGCCTATGTGCATATTGCTGCTTGACCTGGATCATTTTAAAAAAATCAACGATACCTATGGTCATGCGGTAGGCGATGATGTGCTGGTTACGGTTGCCAATACGTTACAGAAAGAAGTTCGCGAATGTGATATTTTGGTGCGTTTCGGTGGTGAGGAATTTGTCATTATTTTTACCAATACCTCGTGTGATAATGGTATTCAATTTGCCACACGCATTCGCAAAAAGATTGCTGGCCTGCAATTAGATATTACAAATCCGCCGTTATCGGTTACCGTCAGTATCGGCCTGTTCTGTCTGGATGCAAAATACTATTCGATGGATAAGGCGGAAAGCGAAATTTCTATCGACCAGGTTGTTCATTATGCCGATACCGCACTGTATCAAGCTAAAAAACAAGGGCGTAATTGTGTGGTTCGCTATTGTCAGTCTGACAAGGCTTAATGCCTGAGGAACAAATTTAACCCGGCTTGTTCAAGTTGATACAATAGCCGTTTTTTTAAACGGATAAAGGCTCTTGAAAGACACCATCTTACTCGTCGGTCACGGCTCCCGTGACGCGCACGGCAACCAGGAAATTGAACAATTTGCCCAAAACTGGCGACAGCAGCATCCTGACTGGCGCATAGACGTCTGCTTTATCGAATTCGCGGATGTTTTGCTGGACGAAGGTTTTGACAGGGCGGCACATGGCTCTCGTCGTGTTATCGTCATCCCGTTAATCTTAAATGCGGCGGGCCATGTCAAAATGGAATTGCCGGCCCATTTGCAAAAAGCGCGGCAGCGTCATCCTCAGGTTGAATTTATTCTGGCCCGGCATCTGGGCGCGAATGAAACACTGTTAAAATTACTGAAACAAAGCCTCAGCCAGGTTATGGCTTCACTGTATATGCCTGATCCGAAAACGACAGGTGTGATCGTGTTAGGCCGAGGCTCTTCCGACAGGGTTGCAAATGGCGAACTGGCAAAACTGGCACGCTGGTTATGGGAAGAAACCGATCATGAGCTGGTCGATATTGCCTTTACCGGCATTACCTACCCCAGGCTGGAACAGGCCGTTCAGCGTCAGGTCAGGCTGGGCATGACGCAAATTGCCGTGCTACCGTATTATCTCTACACCGGCACCTTGATGAACCGGATTCATCAGCAAATCGACAGCTTGCGTCAGCAATATCCAACGCTGCGTATCGGATTAGGGCAATATTTAGGCTTTGCCGATGAAATATATGCCATGCTGGATGAAAAAGTACAACTAACAGACAACACTGACCCACAAATGCTCGAATGCGATGGCTGTCAATATCGGCAATTTGCCGAGGAACACGGTGCAGGGCACCATCATGAACACGATCACACATAGGAACGATAAATGCAAACTCGCAACAGTGTCACTGAACAGTTGACCCAGGCCGGTCAGAAAATAGAGCATGATTCCTTTGCTATCGTCGATAAGGAAGCCGGTGCGCATGATTATAATGACGCCGAATGGCAGATCGTCCGTCGTATGATCCATGCGACGGCAGATTTTGAATTCAATGGCTTGACGCAGTTTCATCCCGATGCCGTTACCGCAGGGCTTTCTGCTATCAAAAATGGTGCTAATATCATTGCCGATGTCGAAATGATTTGCGTGGGCTTGTCCAAGCCGCGCTTAAGCCATTTTGGCGTTAAAACTCATCATTTTATTGCCGATGATGATGTTATCGCCACCGCCAAAGCTGAAAATACCACGCGTGCCGTGCAAGCGATGCGCAAGGCGCAGGCAAAAGGATTGTTGGAAAACAGTATTGTTGCCGTCGGTAATGCGCCGACCGCATTGCTGGAAGTGAACCGGATGATTCGGCAGCAACAGCTCAAGCCGGCCCTGATTGTCGGCATGCCGGTCGGATTTGTGTCAGCCGCTGAGTCAAAAGCCGATACTGCCCAGTTAAATGATGTACCGTGGATTGTCACAGACGGTCGTAAAGGCGGCTCTACCTTGGTCGTGGCTGCGATTCACGCTTTATTGGCACTGGCCGAGCAAGCCGAAAAACACGGCCGTTGATGCGCAGTAAAAAGAAAAAAGGTACCCGCAAGGGGTTTACCACCGGCGCCTGTTCTGCGGCGGCGGCCCGGGCGGCGATGACAGGGTTATTACAGGGCACAGTGCCTGAGCAAATCGAATCATTGCTGCCTAATGGGCAGCGCGTGATTTTTCAGGTGCTCGATGGCTGGGTTAAGGAGGCTACAGCGCATGCCGTGGTTATCAAAGATGCCGGTGATGACCCTGATTGCACCGATAAAGCCCATTTGACCGCCGATGTCGTGCCAATTGATGCGCCTGCGGGCGAAATACAGATTGAAGGCGGGGCAGGGGTCGGCACCATTACCATGCCCGGTCTGGGACTGGATGTGGGGGGACCTGCGATCAATCCGGTACCGCGCCGGAATATTATCGACAATATTCGAGAAGTTGCTGCTCACTGGCTGCAAAACAATGCCCTGCGTGTCACCATTTCGGTGCCGGGCGGCGAAGAAATGGCCAAAAAAACCTTGAATGACCGGCTAGGTATTATCGGCGGCATTTCTATTCTCGGCACCACCGGTATTGTTCATCCGTATTCAACAGCGGCTTTCAGAGCCAGTGTTGTGCAGGGTATCGAAGTGGCGGCCAATCAAGGACAGGAGAGCGTCGTGTTGACCACCGGCGGGCGTACCGAAAAATTTACCATGCGCCAATTGCCAAATCTGGATTCGGCCTGTTTTGTGCAAATGGGTGATTTTCTGGGGCCGGCCTTAGATGCCGCGCAGCAACATGGCATCAAACAGATTATCATTGGTGGCATGGTGGGAAAATTAAGCAAAATTGCGCAGGGTGAAATTATCACTCATGCGCGCCGCAACCCGGTTAATACGGACTTGTTGGCACAAATGGCTGCTGTTGCCGGTGCCGATGAGGCCGTGTGTGATGAAATCAGGCAGGGCGAAACAGCCCGTTTTGCAGGCGAGAGACTGGAAGCATTGGGTCTGGCCGAGGCTTTCTACCAGGAACTTTGCCGGCGCGTCGTCGCAACCCTGGAAGGGCGTTATCCAGGCATTTTTCAATACCGTATTCTGATGTGTGATTTCGAAGGGGAGAAATTGGTGGATTATCATGGCTGAACGGTGCGCTGTCATCGGTGTTTTAGATAATGGCGTGGCAGGATTAAGCCCAGAGGCACTGGAACGAATACAGGCTGCTGACCTGGTAATCGCCGCTGCTCGCACCTTGGACTTGTTTAAAGACAGTATCGCGCAGGCCGAACAACGCGATTTGACCGGTAGCCTAAGCGCAGTTCCTGACTGGATCAGCCAGGCCATGCAACAACACAAAAATGTTGTGGTATTGGCGACAGGCGATCCTTTATGTCATGGCATCGGCAGCTATTTGATCAAAAAGCTGGGGCAGAATGGTTTAAGGTTTTATCCTAATGTTTCGACCATTCAACTGGCCTGTGCACGCTTTGCAATACCGTGGCAAACCTTCAAAATTTGTTCGGTACATAGCAAAGATGCAGGCGAATGGACGGTCGGTGCCGATGCGCGGCATGGTTTATATGCCTTGCTGCAAGATATTGTTCACTATGACAAACTGGCAATTCTGACCAGTCCTGAAAATAACCCGGCCAGAATTGCGCGGCTGTTGCTGGCTGAAGGACTGGATCAGGAATTTACCGTGCAGGTTGCCGAAGATGTGTTAAAAGACAGTGAAAAGCTGTTTCAGGGTTATTCGGTTGCAGACATTGCACAGCTTGATTTCAATGGCAACGATGTCGTGTTGTTACAACGGGAAACGGTATCCGATGTGCGGCCTGTATTTGGCTTTGATGATGCTGATTTCAAACAGCGTAAACCGGATAAGGGGCTGATTACCAAGCGGGAGGTTCGCGCGGTGTCGCTGGCCAATATGCAGCTTGATTCGACCAGTATCGTCTGGGATATTGGCGCAGGATCGGGCGCGGTTGGTATAGAGGCAGCCAGAATCGCTCATCACGGGCATGTCTATGCGGTGGAAAAAAACAGTTTGGATACCGATATCGCCCGACAAAACGCACGCGACTTTGATATTCATAATTACACCTTGATTCAGGCTAAAGCCCCTGAAGGCTTGGACGATTGGCCTGATCCCGATGCCGTGTTCATTGGAGGGTCCGGGGGCGAGTTGGCAAATCTGATTGAGTATTGTATGCAGCGTTTGCATGACCGTGGCCGGCTGGTGATGAATTTTGTGACCCTGGAAAATATGTATACGGCGATAGAAGCCTTAAAAAAAACGGAATGGCGCTGGCATTTTATTCAATTGCAAGCCAATCGCAGTCAACCCATTTTACATATGCACCGAATGCAGGCCGAGAACCCGGTCTGGATTGTCAGCGTGACAAAAGAGAAAAACTGATGGCCGTTTTATATGGCGTTTCCTTAGGGCCGGGCGACCCGGGACTGATTACCCGTAAAGCCTGGGAATTATTGAATGCTGATGCCGATTGGGTGTATCCGGTGCGCAAAAAAGGCGGTAAAAGCTATGCCTTGGCCATTGTTCAGGCGAGTGGTTTAGCCGTTCCCGAACCGTCTCAGGCATTGGTTTTTCCAATGACGCATGATGTTGATATTCTGGCCCGGTATTGGCTGCAAGCGGCCGAAGTGGTGGTTGACAAGTTGCGGCAAGGGCGTGATGTAGTGTTTCTGGTTGAGGGCGATGCTTCGACATTTTCAACCTTCCAGCATTTGGCTAAAACCGTGATTGCGTTGGATGCGGGGGCAGAGGTTGTGACGATTCCGGGCGTGACCTCGTTTAATGCAGCGGCGGCCAGAGCCAGAATGCCGTTGGCCGATACCGATGATACCGTTGCGATTATACCGGCAGGCTATGGTTTACAGATGATTGAACGTTTGCTGGATGATTTTGATACGCTGGTTTTGCTTAAGGTTAAACCCTTGCTCGATGATATTTTAGCCTTGCTGGCACGGCGTCAATTATCGGATCAGGCCTGCTTTATTGAGAAGGCAGGTTCAAGCGAAGAAAAAATAGTGCATAATATTCAATCACTGAAGGGTGAAAAAGTTAATTACCTTTCATTAATACTGGTGCATAATAGTCAACGCAAACGTGGTGAAATGATTCGTGGCTGTCGTAAGAAAACGAAATAAACTGCGTTCAAGTCATAAAAACAGAGGAGAATATAATGAATAAAACACAGCAAATGATAGCGGCAATCGTCGGTTTTTTTGTCATTGCATTTTTATTGGTTGGAGCAAATAAAGAACAGACGACCGAGGAAAAAGAAGCCGCTTCCATGATTCGTGCCTTAGCCTCCATGCAAGGGATGGCGAATAAAAAATGCCCGGCCTTGATTAAACAACATACAGGAAGCCAGGTTTATTTCCCAACCCGTACCGACACCGATAAAGCCACCTATGTCATGATGGAATGGGACGGTGAACCCGGTGATAACTTTAAAAAAGCCACCTGTGTTTTACACCTGAAAGTCGGTGGTGTATCCAAGTTGGTGATTGACGATAAGGTTATCATCGACAAAAAAGTATAAGTTTTTGTTAAACAGGCAGAATTATCCCATTCTGCCTGTCGCACATTTATCCTACTGTTTTACTGGGTTATAATAAAACTTTTTAGGTTGGTAAAACATGGATACCCCCCGAATCGCACTGGTGGCAATCACCAAACATGGTGCCGCACAAGTGGCCGAGTTGGCCCGGCAACTGCCTCAAGCCGACATTCTGATCTCTGAACGATTTTGTCCGGCTGTTGACGGTGTAAAAAACCGGGTAAAGGCCTATCAAGGCCCGTTCCGCAATCAAATCGCCGATTTATTTTCCAATTATGACCAAATCGTGTTTTTTGTATCCTTAGGTGCGGTTGTTCGTTTGATCGCGCCATTTTTAAAGTCCAAAGATGAAGACCCGGGGGTTATTGTCATCGATGATGCAGGGCAGTATGTGATTCCCGTTTTGTCAGGTCATGTCGGTGGTGCTAATGCCTGTGCTGAAATGTTGGCGAAACGAATAGGCGCTCAAGCGGTGCTGACAACCGCTTCCGATGTCGGCAAGACAATTCCGGTCGATATTTTAGGGCGGGAATTGGGGTGGAAAGTGGACGCGCCAAAAATCAATATTACCCGGGTTTCGGCGCATGTCGTGAATGAAGAGCCGGTGGCTTTTGTGCAGGAGGCTGGCAGCCCTGACTGGTGGACACGTTCGACACCATTACCTAAGAATATTCATTTATTTGAACGCTTCGAAGATGTCGATCTGGATCGCTTTAAAGCCATTTTATGGGTGACAGAACGCGACATCGAGCCGGCTTTATGGCAACAGTTAGACGAAAAGCTGGTGGTCTATCGGCCATGACAACCGCATTGACGCTGGGTATCGGTTGCGACAGAGGAACCTCGCTTGAAACGTTGGAAATCGCGGTTGAACAGGCATTGGCCGCTACCGGCAAGACAATAGATCAGGTACAGCAGCTCGCGACAATCGATAAAAAACAGGATGAGGCCGGCATTCTGCAATTGGCTGAAAAAAATGCCTGGCCATTATATTTTTTTAGTGCAGAACAGTTATCCCGGGTTGAGGTGCCGAGTCCTTCGGCTGTGGTATTGAAATACATGGGGACGCCATCGGTGTCTGAAGCGGCAGCTATTTTAGCGGCGGCGACCGATCAATCCGATTTATTATTGGAAAAATACAAATATCGTGGCACAGACAATAAGAATGCCACCGTTTCAATCGTCAGGATGAGAAAGACAGTATGAGTGGAAAAATTTATCTGGTCGGGTTTGGACCCGGCGCAGAGCAGCATATGACCTTTAAAGCCCGGCAGGCGATTGCCGATTCCGATGTCGTGATTGGTTACACCACCTATATCAAGCTGGTTAAAGACCTGCTTGAGGGCAAGGAAGTGGTCAAAAAAGGCATGACCGAAGAGATCGACCGCTGCATCGAAGCGTATGAACAGGCCAAGGCAGGTAAAACGGTGGCGCTGATCTCATCTGGTGATATTGGTGTCTATGGCATGGCAGGGCCGACCTATGAGGTTTTATTGCAAGCCGGCTGGCAGCCGGGCGGGGAAATTGACGTTGAAATCGTACCGGGCTGTACGGCATTATCGGCCTGTGCCTCGCTGGTTGGCGCGCCACTGACGCATGATTTTTGTTCGATTTCGCTGTCTGATTTATTGACCCCGTGGCCGGTGATTGCCCAGCGTCTGGAAGCTGCGGCCCGTGCCGATTTTGTGGTGGCGCTTTATAACCCAAAAAGTGGCCGGCGTACCCAGCAGATTGTCGAGGCGCAAAAAATCATGTTGCGCTATCGTGACCCGGCCACGCCAGTCGCTATTGTGAAATCGGCCTATCGCAAGCGGCAGTCGATTCAAATGGTACGCCTGGATGAAATGTCAGATTGTGAAATTGGTATGCTGACGACGGTATTGATTGGAAATTCCTCGACCTTTGTTCAGCAGGGGCTGATGATTACGCCGCGCGGCTATGCCAATAAATACCAGAGCCTGACCGGTGAAGCCAAATCGGGTGAGCAGGCCGGCCGTTCCTTGAGCATGGGGCTTGAGGGCTGGCAGGCGTGTTTGCGTCAATATCTGAGCTGTCACGATATGACGCTGGAAAAAGCCGCCGAGTATTTTTCGGTGCCAGTCGGTGCCGTTCTGGAGGCGATTGCCGCAGGTGAGGATGCAGGCCTTTGGCATGCACGCCAGGTTGTAGAGCATAAGCGTGATACGTTGTGGCAAAACATGCAATCGTGGGGACGATTACGCGCCATCGTCAGAGCTGAAGCCGGCGCTGTGACTGAATTGTTTTTGCACGCTAAAGATTTTAAGCGACGCGGCGATTGGCTCAATATTGAAAATGACGCCTTTCATTTACACATCAATCATCAAAAAATCGATAGCGTGTGGCTTGGCTGGCGCGATGGCAAGTCGTATGGGGTGCATTTTGTCGATAACAAAGGCAGTCTGGTTTTCAGGCTGTTATTGATGAAGCAGGATGGGGAATTTACTGAGCAGGCGCTCAATGCTTATCAGCATACCTGGCAGGATATAAGTGGAGTAAACAGATGACAGAAAAAATTAAACCGACAATGATGAATTACCGACGCCATCTATTGGTCTGTGTCGGTGAGCGCTGTACAGAAAATGGTGCAGGACAGGCCTTGTATGACAGCTTGCGGGATAAATTCAAGCAGGCAGGCCTGAATAGTGGTGATTTAAGAGTCAAGCGCTCGCGGGCGACCTGTTTTGGCACCTGTAAATCCGGACCACTGATTTGTGTGCAGCCCGATGGCGTTTGGTATTATGGTATTGACGAGACAAAACTGGATAGAATTATCGAGCAACACTTGATCGGTGGTCAACCGGTCAAAGAATGGATCTACCATCAGGGTCCAGACGTTTAAACAGGAATGATGGGGCAGGGAAGAGTTTTAAGCGTTTAGTGAATCTGAAAAAACAAAGACAACAGGTCGGCGTTTCCGGACCTGTGCATAGCGCGTTTTTTGTGTGATAAGACAAAAGGTTTTTTCAGGTGTTTTGGATCAATAGAGGTAACTAAATGGTAAGACAAGAGAATAAAGGTTTTTTAAAAACCTGGAAAGATGATAGAGGGTTTGGGTTTATCAAACCGGATGATGGCAGTCAGGATGTATTTATTCATATTACGGCATTAGCGGGCATGGCCAGGCGCCCATTCCGGGGCGATACCATTTATTATCAGGTTGAAGAAGATGCCGATGGTAAGCGTAAAGCTATCAATGCCCGTATTGAAGGGGTGGCGAATGTCGAAGAAAAAGGCATCAACCACAAATGGCTATGGATTATTGCAATCTTGCTGGGGCTGGTCAGTGCGACGGCGGCAGGCTGGTATCTGGCTCAATATTAATTTTTCCTTATTACAACACCCGGTTCAGCCGGGTGTTTTTATTTTAGCGCTATGACAGATTCACAAAAATGGCTCGCTCTGATTGTCACATTATTGGTGTTTGGGCTGATTTCATTACTCACGCCGGTTTTGTTGCCCTTTGTCATTTCCGCTATTCTGGCTTATCTGGGCGACCCGCTGGTCGATCGCCTGGAAATGATTCAAATCAAAAACTGGCGATTGGGGCGGACATTAGCCGTTATTCTGGTATTTTTGATTATCATTTTGTCATTGATAACCATATTGCTGATTATCATTCCGGGGCTGGAGTCACAGGTCAGTTTGTTTTTTGGCAAATTACCCAATTATATTCGATGGCTCAATCAAACGCTGTTGCCGTGGATTCAGCAGGCTTTGAATATGGAGATCAAGCCTTTTGACAGCAGCGAATTGATTGAAGTGCTCAAACAGCATTGGCAAAAAGCCGGCGGTATTCTCAGTACGGTCATTGGCTCGGTTTCACAATCCAGTGCGGTGATTGCGCAATGGTTGATGAATATTTTCCTGATTCCGGTGATTACCTTCTACTTATTACGCGATTGGGATATTCTGGTCGCAAAAATACATGATTTGATTCCTCGCCGTTATGCGTCGACCATCGCCAAACTGGCACGGGAATCCGACCGGGTTCTGGCAGCATTTTTTCGTGGACAATTCTACGTCATGCTGGCCTTAGGCGTGATTTATTCCGTGGGTTTGGCCATGACCGGGCTGGAATTGGCCCTGTTGATTGGAATATTATCCGGCATGATCAGTTTCGTACCCTATCTGGGGGCTATTACGGGTATTGTACTGGCCTGTCTGGCCGCCATTGTTCAATTTCAGGATGTAATGTACCTGATTCCGGTTATGGCCGTTTTTGCCGTGGGGCAGGTGCTTGAAAGCACCGTGCTGACGCCTTTGTTAGTGGGCGATCAGGTCGGTTTACATCCTGTCGCCGTGATTTTCGCGATCCTGGCAGGTGGGCAGTTGTTTGGTTTTATGGGAGTGTTACTGGCACTTCCTGTGGCCGCAGTCATCATGGTGATATTACGCCATATTCATGAACTCTATCGAGACAGCGATTTTTACAGCCATTCTCAAAAATAATGAAGATCCGTTTGTTTTTGATTTTGTTTGCGCATGTGTTACAGGTTCAGGCCAGTGATATTGAGCGGGAACAGCGCTATGCTGAATTAGTGCAGCAAACCCTGAAAACAGGCGACATCGTTTGGCTCAAGCACAAAGAACGTAAGTTTATTGCTTTGTACACGCAAACGGAACAAAGCAAGAATCTGGGAACGGCGATTATTTTGCATGACCAGGGTGGCTATCCCGATCAGTTTCCGCTGATACACCAGTTAAGAACAGAATTGCCGGCACATCGCTGGGCCAGCCTGTCTCTGCAACTGCCGATTCTTGAAGAAGGTGCGCCAGTGGGTGATTATCAAAGCCTGAGAGCGGAGACACTGGCGCGGATCGAGGCGGCTGTAAATTTTTTGCGACAAAACCAGGCTGAAGATATCGTTTTGGTTGGGTTTGGCCTGGGTGCAATCGATGCCTTGGCCTATGCGGCCCAAAATAATGCGATAAAGGCTCTTGTCCTCATCAGTACGTTTGTGCCGGCTGATAAGCAAAAACAACAGCAATTTATAACTCAACTGTCTGCGCTAAACATACCGATACTGGATATTTATGCCGAAAATGACTGGCTTAAAACCCGCCTGACAGCACGAAAACGACGCTTAGCCGGGCGTGATAACGCCGATTTTCGGCAGATTATCATGCCGGATACCGGGCACGCCTGGCGGCATGCTGAAGTTTTACTGATTAAGCGGGTATACAGTTGGTTGAGTCGTCAATTTTTGTAATCTCTTTGATAGACATAAATCATATGTGAAGAAGGGCATGTACTTTTAATGATGCATGGCTTTTGTTTCCGTTGTTATTGCGATCAAATTGCCCGATTCGGCATGACGGCGATTC
>CAYUAE010000016.1:0-21731 GCA_964442675.1 uncultured Methylomarinum sp. | reverse complement strand
GTTTTGTTGTTTTTATTAGATGGGTTGGGGGCTTCAGTTGGCGCTTATGACATGCGTGGTAATCAAGATGTTGGGATTTTTAAAACCTGCCCCACCCGGATGACATCGTTATTCAGCGAATTTGCGGATTTAATGGCGCTCATGCTGACGCCATATTGCTGGGCAATACCGGATAAGGTTTCGCCACGTGAAATCACATGTTTTGGGTGCTCACTATACAAAGCGGCCATCAGCGTATCTGCCGGCGCATATTGTTTGAAATACGCATGGATACCTTTGAAAATGGCCCGAGCAATTTTTTGTTGATGGCGATGGTTTTTGAGCTTCTGCTCTTCAGTTGGATTGGAAATAAACGCTGTTTCAACCAAAATAGACGGAATATCGGGTGACTTCAACACCACAAACCCCGCCTTCTGAACTGAATTTTTATGTAAATGTCCAATAGGGCGCAGTTGTTTTAGTACATTCGCCGCAACTTTCCGACTGGCATCTTTGGTCGCCGTTTGTGATAAATCCAGCAATACCGAGGCCAGTGTTGAATCCATTTCATCCAAACTGACACCACCGACCAGGTCGGAATCATTTTCATGTTTGGCCAACCAGCGTGCCGCTTCGCTCGATGCGCCGCGACGGGACAACGTAAACACCGATGCACCTTTTACGTTACGGTTTTTAAAGGCGTCGGCATGAATGGAAACAAATAAATCAGCTTTTTCTTTACGCGCAATCGCCATCCGTTTTCTTAAATTGATAAAGTAATCCCCTTTACGCACCAAAACGGCTTTCATGCCCGGCTGCCGATCGATCATCCTGGCTAACTTTTTAGCAATCTCCAGCACCACCTTTTTTTCCTGGGTGCCATGTGGGCCATGTGCGCCCGGATCTTCTCCGCCGTGGCCGGCATCGATTGCGACAATAATATCGCGAGCTTTGTTTTTAACCGTTTTAGTGACCGTCTTTTTAGCCTGTTTGATCTGCCCAGATCCTTTTAGTGACTTCTGATAAAGATCGACGACCAGTCGGTGGCCATAA
Source organism: uncultured Methylomarinum sp. (assembly GCA_964442675.1). Taxonomy (GTDB): domain Bacteria; phylum Pseudomonadota; class Gammaproteobacteria; order Methylococcales; family Methylomonadaceae; genus Methylomarinum. Next base: position 20,699 of record CAYUAE010000016.1, on the reverse strand, counting down.
TGTTTGCGGGGCTTTAGAACAAAACTTTTGGGATTGACCGGCTGCTTCAGGTCGACGACGATACGTAAATCTTTTTTATGGCGCCTGGCACTGCGTACACGTGAAAAAAACGGATTTCTGGCAGACGGTTGCTTGAGCTTCTTCCGCAATTTTGCATTATGAATATCAATCACCAGTCGCGGCGGATTATCCAGCAAAAAAACCTGATGTGATGGCGCCGCTGAAACATCAAACACCATGCGCGAATGATCCGGTGCACTCCATAGCCGTAGCGCATCAACGGAGACCGGGGCTGCGCTCGCCGTTTGCGCCAGCCATAACAACACAGAAAATGCCACGACTTTCCATATTTTAGACATACGCCCCCCTTCAAAACCAATCATGCCAAACCTTTATCTTATACTCTTGATTAGATTATAGCAGTATGTCTTTGTTTTTCCAGTTCAATAAAAATCTATTTTCGAAATCCTCCAACCCCGATTCCAGCACAGCCTGGCGCTGCTGCATGTCAATCTCAAGCCGGATAATCACATCGGCGGCCGGCAAAAAACCTTGCCCCATTTGTGGCCATTCAATCAAACACAAGCTGTCATCGCGTAAATAATCATCCATGCCAATCCATTCCAGCTCTTCCGGATCGGTCAGACGATACAAATCAAAATGATACACCGTTCGTTGTGCCAGACGGTATTCTTCGACCAGAGTATAGGTCGGACTTTTGACCGTCCCACTATAGCCTGCCGCCCGTAACAGCCCACGAACCAGCGTCGTTTTGCCCGCGCCCAGTTCACCGTACAAAAAAACCAGACATGAAGCGGGTAGCACTTGCCATAAAGTCGCACCCAGCCGCTCCGTTGCTTTTGCGTTTGCTAATGAAATTTGAGTCAATTCAGTAACGCCCTGACATACGGTAATAAATCACCTGCCAACAATCCCCGTTCGCCGTCCTCCTGCACCGCCCGGTCGGCCGCTAAACCATGTGTGTAAACGGCGGTTTCGGCAGCCTCGACCACGCTCAAACCTTGCCCCAACAACGCACCGGTTATTCCAGCCAAAATATCGCCCATTCCGCCGCTGGCCATCCCCGGATTACCGGTAGAATTAACCGCCAACCTGTGTTCGCTGGCAATCAAACTCCCTGCGCCTTTTAACACACAAACACCCGCATAACGCTGAAACAGCCGGGATACAGCCTCAAACCGGTTTTGTTGAATCGTGCTCGTATCTGTTGCCAATAATCGTGCCGCTTCTCCGGGATGCGGCGTCAGTACCCAATTGCTATTCTGATGTGGATTTTGGCTTAGGAGGTTCAATGCATCGGCATCAACAACCATTGGCCGCCCTGATAACAACGCCTTTTGCCATAGACTTTTTGCCCACTCACTCAAACCCAGCCCCGGCCCGATAACAATGACAGTTGCCTTTTCCAACAAGGGCGCTAAATCTTCCGCCTGCTCAACGGCATGGCTCATGATTTCGAAACGCCCGGAATTGATCAAATGACTGTGATCAGCGCGGGTTGCAACCGAAACCAGCCCGGCGCCAGCGCGTAATGCCGCTTCCGCCGCTAATCGAATCGCCCCCATATAGCCACAATCGCCCCCGATGAGCAACACATGGCCATGCTGACCTTTATGACTGGTTCGAGGCCTTGAAGCCAGGGCAGGAGGCGCAATCAAGCGAGCGAACGGCTCCATATCATCAAACACCGCTTGTGGGATATTGAGCGAGGCATAGTGTATGCGCCCACAATAATCGGCGGCATCCGCCGTAAACAAGCCAGCCTTTAGCGCAATAAAGGTCACGGTCACATCGGCTTTAACGGCACAACCCATGACGCAGCCGGTATCGCCCTGTACGCCTGAAGGAATATCCACCGCCAGCACTGGGCACTGCGCCATATTGATCATGTCGATAGCTGTTTTAAAATCACCCGCCACCGACCTGGCCAGCCCCGTACCCAATAGAGCATCGACGACAAGCGTATCTGCCAATTCAATATCCGGGTGAAATTGCAGCACGGCACCCCCGGCAGCCACATAGTCTTCAAATGCCGTTTTTGCATCCTGTTTAAGCGCACTCGGGTCAATCAGGCTGTAGACCGTAACTGAGCAACCTTTTGCCAAAGCCAGGCGGGCAATCACATAACCATCACCGGCATTATTTCCGGCCCCACAAAATACAGTGATATGCTGAGCTGATGGCCATTGTTGTTGCAAAACTTCAAAGCATGCAGTACCTGCGCGGCGCATTAATTCAATGCCGGCAATGCCGAATTGATGAATGGCCAATCGATCGAGTTGACGGGTCTGCTCTACAGAATACAAATTCTGCGGTTTCGTGTTATCCATAGCTCACCTGTAAGCCATTATTCCCAACATATTTTAGCGCCATCGGCACCACTCAAGCCTTCTAAATAATTGAGATGGCTGTCGCGCTCAGCCGCAGAGCATTGGATCACTTTTAAGGGTTTCCGTCCTGCCGGTAAACGGATAATTTCTTCAACGTGCGTCGCATCCGACAGATTATCTTCTTCCAGTAACGAGGCCTGCCCGCCTGTCATTAACAGATAGACATCGGCCAGAATCTCGGCATCTAACAAGGCACCATGCAGTTCACGATGGCTATTATCAATACCATAGCGTTTACATAAAGCATCCAGCGTATTCCGCGCGCCTGGATGTTTTTTACGCGCATAAACCAGGGTATCGAATACCGTACACTGCGTTTCAATCCGACGTTGTTCATCTTTGATCAACGATAATTCGTGATTCAAAAAACCGACATCGAATGGCGCATTGTGAATAACCAGCTCGGCACCTGCGACAAAACTGAAAAAATCATCTGCAATTTCGGCAAATTTAGGTTTTTCCCGCAAAAAATCGTTGGTAATCCCATGAACGTCGATAGCTTCCTGATCAATTTCACGCTCTGGATTGATATAAACATGAAAATGATTCCGGGTAAGCCGGCGGTTGACCAGTTCAACACAGCCGATTTCAATAATGCGGTGTCCTTCTTTCGGGTTTAAGCCTGTGGTTTCGGTATCTAATACGATCTGTCGATTAGTTTTTTTCATTCGTCAAATGGGTCAGTTGGATGATTTCATCAATCAATTTCTGATATTCCTGTGATTTAAAAGGCGCATAATTCAAATTTTTAAATAAATGGCTCAATTGCGTAAAAAAATGCCGGGCCTGCTCTCTGTCACTGAATACATAATCATGTTCCACTATTTTTGTCAGCAGGGCAAAATTTTCATGTTGCCGAGCAAGCGGTGCAGCCACATCAACAGCGTCAAACGCATCCTGTTGTAAATAAACAGTATCGACAAACTGTGCTTTAAGGTACACCACAAAATCATCCAGGGTAATGCCTTCCTCGCCGGCAACCTGAATCATCTGCAACACCGCATCACCCTGTTTCAATAATTGTACAACGCGTTGCACCATTTCGGTCCATTCCGGTTGCAGATTTTGCGCATACCAGTCATGCAGCTGCTCAAGATAACGCGACCATGAAATGAGCGGGTCAACAGCGGGGTAAAAATGTTTATAAGCGCGATCCGCACTCAATCCCAGAAATGTTTTTACCGTATTCAACGTCGCCTGGGTAACAGGCTCCTCAAAATTGCCGCCGGCCGGTGAAACCGTACCGATCATCGTTAATGAGCCACTGTTTTCCGGCGATGTTTCGATGACACCGGCCCGCTCATAAACCGTTTTTATGGCCGAGTCCAGATAGGCAGGAAAGGCCTCCTCGCCTGGGATTTCTTCCAACCGCCCGGAGGTTTCCCGCATCGCTTGTGCCCAACGCGACGTCGAGTCGGCAATCAATAAGACATTCAGCCCCATTTGCCGGTAATATTCACCCAACGTTATGCCGGTGTATATGGATGCTTCACGCGCGGCAACCGGCATCGATGATGTGTTACAGATAATGATGGTCCGTTCCATCAGCGACCCCGATGATTTCGGATCGCTAAGCTGCGGGAAAGTATTGATCGTTTCCACCACTTCACCGGCTCTTTCACCACAGGCCACCACAATCACAACATCAACATCGGAATTTTTAGCCAGTAAATTCTGTAAAATGGTTTTCCCGGCACCAAAAGGCCCCGGAATACAACCGGTGCCGCCCCGGGCAATCGGAAAAAAGGTATCGATGATACGCAATTGCGTCATTAACGGCTGCTGTGGATAGCATCGTTTAGCCAGGTTGTGTTTCAGCAAATACCGTGGCAACGGGATTCTGACCGGCCAGTCCTGCTTCAGTGTGATATTTTGCAACTCACCGTTAGCGTGCTTGATTTGTGCGACGGCTTCATCGATCGTGACATTGCCTTCCTGAATCCAGCACAGCTCCACGTCGCCGCGCAAATCAAACGGCAGCATTATTTTATGATTAAAGCGATTTTCCACCACGGAACCTATGACACTACCGGCCCGTAACCGTGCGTTACTGCGCACACAAGGGGTAAACGCCCATTTTTTGTTACGATCCAAAGCGGGTATATCAACGCCTTTAGGCAAAAAATAACCATATTGGCTGGCGATGACATCCAAAGGGTTCTGCAAACCATCATAGACTTGTCCCAACAATCCCGGCCCTAATTCAACCGACAGCATTTCATGGCTTTGCACAACCGGGTCACCGACACCCACACCGGTTGTTGATTCATAGACCTGAACATCTGCTGTATTGGCTTTGATTCGGAGCACTTCTGCTTTCAGATACGGTTGATAATCTGCCGCCTGTTTACGCTTCGGCAAAATATAAACCACTTCGTTTTTCATCAAAGATGCGTGCTCGGCATCCAGCATGCGAATGGAAACGATATCGTCCTGAACGGCAATGACCTCGGCTGAAAACTCTGGCTGTTTCTGCATCAGATCGCCTCCTCAACCTGGCGCTGCATGATCTCGATAAAGCGTTGCCGGGCTTTTTGTCCATGCTGCTGATTCCAGCGATTCACCAGATCCCAGCGTAATACATAAACGACAACCGCTTCAAAATCGAAAAAATGCCCCTGACTTTGCTGCTCATAATAGCGCCAGATCAGTTTCAGCAAATATTTTTCCAATGCCAGATAAGATTCTTGTTGAATCAAGGCATTGATGTCATTGATCCATGGAAAACGATAGCGCAAACCGAAATCCGGCAGCTGCCAGTTTCTGAGGATGTCACGGGCAAAAGGCGTCATTGCCAACATTTGCATGCTAACCTCCTGTTGCGGCTGATGATATTTTTGACGCATAGCGGCAACCAGTGTCCGCAATTGCAATCGCCAAAGGATAATCGCTTTTAAATAACAGCTGTCTATTTGTTGCAATACCGCCTGCGCGTGCTGTAGAAATTCCGCATCTGTTCCATCGATGAGCTCTGACCAATATAAAATACCTTGAATCCGGTTTAAATCCGCCGCATGTTCAGGGCTTAACCAGGCCAAACGTTTTTGCAGTTGAATCGCTGAAATGGGTGGATAACGGGTCGCGAAAAAATCGGCCGAATGCGGCGGCAGACTGGCCATTAACATGACATAGCGATTTTTGACGCCGTTCATTTAACGATACCTTGTAATAACGCCCGAAAACGCGGCTGCAAATGGGTCAATAACAAATCACTCACCGTCTGCTCAGTAAAATCAATACTGATCTTCTCATCTACCAACTGAATCACAATGCCTGACTCAAGACTCGGATCCACTTCAATCGTAACGCCTTTACGCAGCATCTGTTCAGCAAAGTCAGACGTCAAATGCGATAACGCGCCTTGGGTCAATTCTTCGGGATGCTGTTTCAATTCCTCAACCCCCATCACCGTTTCAGGCAAATGAAAGACTAATTTCTGCCGCTCATCCAACGCCATTTTTTCCCGAACCGTCCCCGCCAGCGACTGTAATAATTGCTGCAGTACGTTTTTATCCGCCATTTTCTGATTCACGGTGCGGGCAACTTCCTGACTGAAACTGTTTAACAACGTATCGCGTAATTTTATTACCGCATCGCGGGCAGCCAGTTTCAAAGCATCTTCACCGGCTTTCCGAATCGCCTCTGCATCCTCATGCGTTTGTTTCAGAATTTTCTCGCTTTCACGCTCGGCTTCTTGCACAAGCCAGTCAGCACGCGCCTGAGCCTCATCGATAATTTTTTTAGCCTCAGCCTGGCCGGCTTCAACACCTTCGTTTCTGAGCCGTTCAATCAATTGCTCAACCCCGGATGAAACCAGTGTTTTATGTGTTTTTTTCATACCGCGCCCTGTGGAATGCCTGCACTGATGACCAATGCAAAAATAAAGGCAAAAACCGCAAACCCCTCAACAATCGCCGCCGGCGCAATCGAAATACCGAAAATTTCCGGTTTCGCCTTCGCGGCACTAATGGCCGAAGCACAACACTGGCCTTGATAAATCGCACTGAACATCAACGCCAGCCCCGATAACAAACCAATGGCAAAAATAGCCGGTGCATTATCGGGATTGATGGCGCGTTGCAAGGTAAACATGATCACAATGCCGTAAATAACCTGTGAAGAAGGCATCGCAGAAACCCCCACCAATCGACCATGCCCTGTTTCTGAATCAAGAATTGCACCGATTGCCGCCTGCCCTGCGGTTGCACAACCGATGATACTGCCAATAGCGCCTAATGCCATCGGTGCATACAAGCCGCTCCAACCCAACAACACAATAATAAAATCAACCATGGCCTATTTCCTCCCGACAAGCAAAAACTTTAAACGGATACCCTTCATCTGACAGGCTCCAATGAAAAAACTCAATAAAATTAAGGCGTAAGCCATGCACTACACCGCTCATTAAACATAACATCAAATTCAAAAGGTGTCCTGCCAATAGAATCAACAAGCTCAAAAATAACCCTATCCCGGGTATAGCGTGGTAAACATTGCCGGCCAGATGATTAAATGTCAACGCTAAAGAAGCGCTTGCGAGCCCGAGTGCAAACAGGCGTAAATAGCTCAAGGCATCGCCAAAAATCTGCGAAACCTGGGCCATTTTTTTTACACCCTCCAAAAGACGCCAGAATAAATCTTGCGGGCGGGAAAGCGGGCGTGCACTGCTGAAAAATAAAACCAGTGTCAATCCTGTCACAATACCGGCTCGACTTGCCGTTATCGTTGTGCCTGCCTGTCCAAACTCAAGCCATTCCATAAAGCCGGCCGCCGCCAACACAGCCCAGCCTATGGACGCCAGCGCGCGTGTCGTTTTTCGAGATTGCCAGGCTTTAATCAGATTAGCCAGTATCAGATGTGCGACACCGACGGCAATCGACAATCGCATCATTTGATCAAAATCAGATAAATCGAGTATCGCAGCTTTCGCTAATATTGACTCAGGCGGTAATGGGATGGCGAAATAACTGCCGGTTATCACGCCCCAAAACAATGAGAACAGCACGATAACCAGCGCGAGAATGCGCATTCTTCGTCCCTTTTCAGTTTGGCCTGCGCGCTTCCATTTCAACAGTAAAATAAACCCCAGCACACTGGCGTAGCCTGCATCAGACATAATCATGGCAAAAAATGCGGCAAACGAGAAAAACACGATACCGGAGGGGTCCCATTCGCGATATCCCGGCATTTGGTAAAATCGAATCAGGTCTTCACCGGCAGCTATCCATTCCGGGTTTTTCAATAGGGTTGGCGGCGTGTCCTTAGGCACCGGTACTTCAAACAAAAGCGCCAGTTGCTGTCTGTGAGCAAAACGTATCATTTCGGCTTCAGCGTCGATGGGCAGCCATGCCTGAATAATAAACAAATCCTCTGTATCCAGCGCCATCAATATCGCTTGTTTAAGATCAAGCTGGTCTTGATATTTGAGCAGGCTAAAAGAAATTAACGTAATCCAACGCGTTAAGGATTCACGCTGGGCTTGCAAATCTTCAAGTTCCAAGGTTATCTGCAAAGCCTGTTTACGCAGCGTGGACAAAGGCACTGACCCGGTATGGGAGCGTGCCACGGGCATCGCATTATGCGCCGGCTCTTTGGTCGATAAAACCACAACATAGCAATGAATATTGTCCTCATGGACGACTTGCCAAACCAAGTCCTTGGCTATTTTTTTCAGCAAATGCCGTGGCACGCGATAAAACCATAAACGAATACCCTTCAAAGCATCCAGTGGCGGTAATTTAAAATCACCCCATGGTTCAAGATGCTTGATCTTAAGCTGAACCTTTTCCAATTGTTCCGATAATTGTCGGCTTTTTTCTTTAATATCCAGTATTTGAGCTATGGTCTTATCCAGGTCAAAATCATCCATGTCATCGATTTGCGGCCGTTTTCGGGGACATTGATTAAGGTATTTCAACGCCGTCAATACATCACGATTTTGTTGCCGCAATTCGCCCTGGCTTTTAGTGGCTTGTGGATTCAAAGCAATCAGATGTGCTTGTCCTAATTGCTGCAATTTTTCCAGCGCCGCCTGTTTCTCTTTCCGAAGACCTGTAATGGTGACTTTTTTCAAACGGACGATGGCCATTACCCCGCCCTTTTTTGCTTAGTGATTTTTGAGCGAATAACCGCAGCACGCTCATTATCTGACAAATAAATGCGTATTTTTCGAATATTGTCCAGTGTCTGTGGAATCAAAACCTTATCGAATAAATTCACCCGCTGGGTGACCTTTCTGAGTGCGTGTTGCAGGATATCCAGACGCTGCCGCTCAATCGATAACTGAATGTTCAGCCTCAGCGCCTGCTGCATTTTACGGATATAGCCATCCACCCAATGCGGCTTGCAAAAATAAGAATACTGCACGGGTTCAAATTCAACCGTTTCCAGTACGGGCAATCGAATACCGACACTGTTTTTCTCAGTGGTGTTAATACGCCGAATTTTAACCAGGCTTTCCACCTCGATCCGCGAATCGGCCAACATAGGCAGCTCTGTTTCAATCCAGTCCAGACAGGATTCCAGCTGTTTTTGTGTCTCCGACAAGCGCGCCTGGGCCTTAGCTCGTTCTTGTAATAATTGTTTGCGTTTTAAATCCAGTGACGGCAAAAACTGCCGATAACGCTTCAACAAGCGTATTTGCTGATGTAAGGCCGCCTTGTTAAAGGTTAATCGACGCATATCAGCCACCCGATTCCATGACCTGATCCGTATTCCGACCCGGGAAATATTTATCAATCAACGCTTGCTTCATCAGCAGTTCTTCGGCTTCAAAACACTCGGCCAAAGTTTGCCAGCATAAATCCAGCGCCTCCTCCAGCGGAATGGACACCGTAATATCCATAAAGCGTTGTCGAAACAATTGGCCAAATTTTAACAATCGCAGATCAAAGTCCGACAAATCAAATGCCATGGCCTGTTTTTGTTCAGCCTCAACCGCCGAAGAATAAAAGCGAATCATGGTATTCATGATCTGGCTGTGGTCTTCCCGTGTCACCTTGCCGATAACATGCTGTTTCAAGCGTGACAAAGAACCGAAAGGGTCGATCATATTGTCATGCAAATAAAACTGCCCTTCGGTGATATAGCCGGTATTATCCGGCACAGGATGTGTCACATCATTGCCGGGCATGGTGGTGACGGTCAAAATCGTCACCGAGCCAGCCCCTTGATAATCACAGGCTTTTTCATAACGCTTGGCCAGTTGCGAATACAAATCACCCATATACCCCCGGTTCGAGGGCACATGCTCCATGGCGATACCGACTTCTTTCATGGCATCGGCATAGGCGGTCATATCGGTCATTAAAACCAAAACTCTTTTGCCCTCTTCCACAGCAAAACGCTCAGCCACAGTCAATGCCATATCCGGCACCAGCAAACGCTCGACAATCGGATCGGAAGCCAGGTTAGTGAACATGACAGTACGGGCAAATACCCCAGCCTGCTCAAACTGATGGCGAAAAAAATGAAAATCATCATAAATCAACCCTAAGCCCGCAAAAACGACAATATCCGCATCGGCCTGGATTGCAATACGGGCAAGAAAGGGGTTGTATGGTTCGCCGGAAATGGAAAATATAGGAATTTTCTGGCTTTCAACCAGACAATTGAAAACATCGATCATCGGAATATCAGTCCGAATCATATTTGATGCCAACAGCCGCTTAACCGGATTCACCGTTACCGATTCAATCGACACTTTAGGGTCTGGAGCCAGTGATGAACCACCATCCATCGGCTCACCGACACCATTAAAAATCCGCCCTAAAATATTGGCCGAATAGGTCACCTGCATGGAATGCCCTAAAAACAGAATGGAAGCCTGGGTTGAAAGCCCCTGGGTACCGGAAAAAACCTGCAGAGAGACTTCATCGTCAGTAATCTTAATTACCTGCGCCAATGAAAAATAGCCGCCCTCATCCTCCACCCGCGCAAGATCACCAAAACAAGGCGCAATATCCTGTAATTGGGCAATATTGGCAATTTTCACTTTCATGATATTACCAATAATCGCTTCAATGCGCTGATGCCGGATCATATTGTGAATCATGCGCCCTCCGCTTAAGATGATTAGCCCGAATATTGCGTGACTGTATTTTCCTTATTCTCTACCTGTTGATTATGTTCTGCAAGATAATGTTGACTCTGCATCTCGATTAACCGGGACACCGTCCGTTGAAATTCGAAAACGCCATCACCTGCAGTATAAATTTCGGCAGCTTTAACTTCGCAGCTACAAATCAACAAGCGCTTGTTTTCATACAAAATATCGATCAATATGCTCAAGCGCCGCGCCGCGTCAAATTCATCGGGAGAAAGTTTTGGAATAGCCTCTAAAATGACCGTATCAAACTGCCCGACAAGAGCTAAAAAATCACGACTGCCTAATGATGCACGGCATAATTGCGAAAAAGTCGCCCATAAAACCCGCCCGCGCCAGGCTTCAACCTGAATCTTTCGACCTGATATTTGTACGATACCTGCTTCAACTGCACCGGCATCGCTTAATTGATGATAGCGTTGCTGGAGACAGGCTTTGCTATCCTGCCCTACAGGATGAATAAAACGCGACTGCTCTGAAGCCATCCCTTGCAGTCGATAATCCTCCTTTGCCGTCAATTCCACCACATCAACCGTGCTCAACAACTTATTCACAAAACGCAAAAACTGTTCGCGTAACAGTCCCCCCTGATATAAGTCAGAGGGATGCCGATTTGAGGTGATCACGATACAAACGCCTTGATCAAACAGACTTTGAAACAAACGCTCCATGATCATGGCGTCGGCAATATCGGTGACATGGAATTCATCAAAACACAATAAACGAGCAGACTGGCCAATCTCTTTCCCCATTGCCGACATCACGTTGCCCTGTTGCGCCTGGTTGTGAACAAACTGATGAACTTCCTGCATAAAGGTATGAAAATGAACCCGCCGTTTACGAGAAATCGGACAGGCGTGATAAAACATATCCATCAACATGGATTTGCCCCGTCCTACCTCGCCATAGATATATAAATGCTGGACACCCTGAGATGAAGACTGTTTCTTTTTCCGCCCAAACCAGCGCTTTCTCCGCACAGACTCTGCGGCTAACTGATCGAGAATAACCTGCAGATGTTGAACGACATTCAACTGCGCCAGGTCAAATACCAAGCCTTGCTCTTCAACCTGTTGTTCATAATGCTGGACTAAATTGACAGGGTGCGACTTTACTGCGGGAAGGTTTGACATTTTTGTGGGAACAGATGAGATGCTCACAAGGTCAGGATAACAAGAATTCGTGCAAGCATTTTCAACGTAAACTTATGACTTCATTGAAACGGCATTTAAGCGATTTTATGATCGAGTTGACGATTGATCGCTGCAATTCGGCCACCGTTTTCCACCCGGTTACGACCTTTTCTCTTGGCCTCATACAACGCCGTATCCGCTTGCTTTATTAAAGCCTCGGCAATATCTGACGAAGGACAGGAAAATGCGCTATCAGGTTGATAAGACGCTGAGCCAATAGAAATTGTAACCGGTATATCATCGCCATTATAGTTTAATTTTAACTGGCTGATAGCTAAACGGATGCGCTCGGAAATCTCATCGGCCTTTCCCTCATCAATATTGGATAACAAGGCGACAAATTCTTCCCCACCATAACGCGCTAAAACATCATTGCTACGTAATTGTTTCTTTATGGTTCCGGCAACTTCCGTCAACACATAGTCCCCTGCCTGATGCCCATAAACATCATTCACCTTTTTGAAAAAATCAATATCCAGAAACAGACAGGTTAAGGGTTGATTATTGCGACTACTGCGATCCAATTCTTCATCAATACGCTGCTCCCAGAAAAAACGATTATTGACGCCGGTCAAAGTATCGATCAACGTGGTACGACGCATGGTTTCAAAATTCAGATTATTTTCCAGACAGATGCTGATAACCGAAATCATATGTTCGATAAAATCTGTCGCCATACTCATCGAGAACCGGTCCGGCTTTAAACTGCCCAGATTAAGCGAGCCCAATATCCTGCCGCGGCGATTTAGTGGCAAAACAGCCACAGATGCCGGCTTTTCCTGTTCCAGAAAAAAATGATCGCATAATTTTGGCATATAAGCGCCCAAATAAGGCCGCGCCATGGCGCCTAAGCGGTCATAAAAGAAATCTTTCTCGCTCAATAGAATCAGGCCTTGCCGATTTTTATAATCGTAACGGTCTTCGACCAGATAACGACTGATTTCATTATTTTCATCAATCAGACAGAAGCTGACATGATCTAACTCAAAAAAGTTCTGAGTATAGGTTAAAACATACTCGATCATTTCGGCCAATGTATTCAGACCAAGCAAGCCCATCTCAAATTTCTGGAACCGTTTTAAAGCGGCACTGTTCTGTTGAACCCGCTCCAGCATTCCATCCAGATGACTTTCGAGCAACACCAGCCCCATTGATAAATCTTTTTCCAAAAGTAGATTCTCGTATAATCTTGAAGAAGTTTTCATAATTCTAGCAGCTCAATAAAGAAAAACCATGTCGTTTGATAATTAAACTACCGCTCTTTTCTGAACTCGAACTTAAACCCTTGCAACAAATTTTTAAAACACGAACCCGATCACACAATGCTGACCTCTACACAAACAGAACTGCTTCAACAAGCTGATATTCAACCTGAATTTTTATCTGAAAATAAATTGCAGCACCTCATCCAACAGCCAGAGGCTGTTTCAGAGCTCAATGATGATGAGCTACTAGAACTACTAGCCATTTGTAATGCGCTGTACCGGGGCGGCGAACCGATTGTCAGTGATGCTGTTTATGATTTTCTGTTTCTGGCTGAACTGAAAAAACGCCATCCGGATCATCCCTATTTACATCAGGTTGAAGCAGAACCTGCATTTGCCGGTAAAACGGTAAAACTCCCGGTCACCATGCTGTCAACCGATAAAGCCTATAGTTTCGAGGAAATCAAACGCTGGGCCAAACGGGTAGAAAAAGCGGCGGTACAAATTGGCAAAGATTTTGATCAGCTTATTTTTCGTGTCACACCTAAACTAGATGGCTACGCCGCCTATGATGATGGAAAAAAACTCTATACCCGAGGTGATGGTCGCTATGGCCAGGATATCAGCCGTGTCTTTGAGCGGGGACTGGTTGTCGCTAACAATGGGCAACGCGGCTTAGGCGCCGGTGAAATCGTCGTAAATAAACACTATTTCAATCAGCATTTAGCTGAAATTTACGATAACAGCCGTAATTTTCAGGCCAGTATCATTAAAGAGAAAGAACTGGATCCGCATGCGCTCAAAGCCATTGAGGATAAAGCTGCGGTATTTTACCCCTTTGCCTTGTTACCGGCCTGGGAAGGCCCATGGCAAACATTGGCCGAGCATTTCGACGACATTGTCAACGATGTCTGGCATAGTGTCGACTATGATGTCGATGGCGTTATTCTGGAAGTTACCGACGCCGAAATCAAACGTATTATGGGCGCAACACGTCATCATCATCGCTGGCAAATCGCCTATAAAGCCAATACCGAAACCGCCGAAGTCAAAGTACTGAAAGTAATTCCGCAAACCTCACGCTCAGGCCGTATCACCCCGGTGGCTGAATTGGAGCCGGTGCGATTGAGTGGAGCCCTGTTATCTCGCGCCACCGCTCACCACTACAAAATGGTCAAGGAAAAAGGTATCGGGCCAGGCGCTGTCATCCGGCTGACCCGCTCGGGCGAGGTGATTCCAAAAATTGAAGCCGTTATCAAACCGGTGACGCCTGAAATCCCAAGCCATTGCCCCAGCTGTGGCACCGAACTGGTCTGGGACAACGATTATCTGGTCTGCACCAATAATCTGGAATGTCCGGCCCAGATCACGCATACGATGGAACATTTTTTTAAAGTATTAAAAAATAACGATGGCTTTGGCCCCGCCACAATCAAAAAACTGTATGAACATGGCATAAAAAATGTCTATGACATCTATCAGTTAAATGCCGAACAGTTTGAGGCGATGGGATTTGGCCCCAAACAATCCCAAAATCTGGTCGATGAATTAGTACGCAGCCGAATCGAGCCGGTGGAAGACTGGCGTTTCCTGGCGGCTTTTGGCGTATTTCGGATGGGACTTGGCAATTGTGAAAAATTGCTGGCGCATTACCCTTTAGAATCCATTTTCGAGTTAACCGAAGCAGATATCGTCGCGGTTGAAGGCTTTGCTGAAAAAACAGCTCATATTGTCATCAAAGGTTTTAAAAGAATCCGCCCTCTGTTTGAAAAATTATATGCTTTAGGCTTTAACATTGAATCGACCACACACGACCACCTGCAGACTCAAAATCACCCGCTGAGCGGCAAAACCGTGGTCTTCACAGGTACCATGCAACATGGCAGCCGTGATGCGATGAAAAAAGAAGCGAAAAGTTTTGGCGCAAAAGTCGCTAGCAGCGTGACCGGTAAAACCGATTACCTGATTATCGGTGAAAAAGTGGGACAAACAAAGCTGGATGCCGCCCGCGAAAAAGGGGTGACGATAATGACAGAACAGGAGTATCTGGATTTAATCAATCAGTAGCATTCAAAAAAGGGCGTATAAAAAATACGCCCTTTTCAGACAACTTCAAGCCTGCGTCAAGCTAAAAAACAGCGTAACGCCAGCTGTGTTACCTTAATTAAAGGTTCGACCTGGCATTCCAGGCAACCTTGGCATCTCCTGTTTCGGAAATTCGCCCGTCAATGCATTCAAAAACGCGACAATATCGGCGACATCTTCTTCGGACAAATCTTTATCAAGTTGTAATTTGCCCATCAACCAGACCGCTTTTTCCAATGTTTTGACCTTGCCATTATGAAAATACGGTGCGGTTAAAGCGATATTACGTAAGGTGGGCACTTTCCACAAATGCTCGTCTTCTTTCTTCCCGGTTACTTCCGCACGGCCTTTATCATCGCTGAAACCATACTGGGCTTCAAAATAGCCATTCTTATTGACCGGGAATTTTTGGAATACACCCGGGCCGTTGAAAGCAGGCCCACTGTGACAACCGGTACAGCCTAACTCGACCGCTTTATTCATACCCCGAACCTGTTGCTCGGTCATCGCCGATTTATCGCCTTTGACATAACGATCAAATGCACTGTTTGGTGTAATCAGCGTCCGCTCATAGGCGGCAATTGCTTTCGTTGCGGTATCTTTGGAGATAGAATCTTTACCAAAGGCTTTTTCAAACGCCTGTTGATAGCCTTCTATACTTTTAAGGCGTTTGACCACCTCATCCCAACTTTTCATACCCATTTCAATCGGGTTCGTCACAGGCCCTGCCGCCTGCTCTTCCAGGCTGGCCGCACGACCATCCCAAAATTGAACTTTGTTAAATGCCGCATTCCAGACTGTGGGCGCACTACGTCCCCCAACCTGGCCACCAACACCGACAGAGCCACCTCGGTTATCTTCACCACCCAGCATCGTATTGTGGCAAGAAGCGCATGACACTGTTCCGCTAGATGACAAGCGTGGATCGTGATACAGCATTTTCCCCAGCGCCACCTTTTCAGCGGTTGTTGGGTTATCAGCAGGTGCAGGCGCCGTGGTCGGTAAGGCTTCGGCCGCCATAACAGACATGGAGCCTGCTAACGATAAAGCAGAAACCAGCAATCGAATTTTAAACATACTATCCTCCGGGTATTTTTATAATATCAAACCAAGCTACCCTGCGTACTCAACGCCTTTAGTTGAACAGGATAAAATCATTCCAAGGTTTTGTGTTGATGAACAACAACCAAATTGTAAGAGATAACGCCTGACAGGTAAAACAAAAGTTTACATGCCTCACGCCAGCCCAGATATTGCACCAGAATCCGGGCTAGTCGGGAACAGAAAGCTCGACCTCATAGCCGCCAAATTTACGGATATTGATCACCCCGGTATCTAACAACAGATATTGGCCTTTAATCCCTTCCAGTATTCCACTGACATCCGGATTTTTATCAAAATTAAATGATTTGACTTTGGCCGGATAGGTTAAAATCGGGTAAAAAATATCCACAACCTCGGCATCGGGCAGAAACTCTATACTGTCATCGCCAAAGCGCTGCCCAATTTCTGCAATTTCCTGTTCACATTCGGCTAACAACTGATCACGTCTTGCAGCTAAATCCACAGCTTCAGCCTGGCTCTTCAGCATTCTCTGCCAACTGGTTTTATCACTGACATGCTGGGCAATCGCCACCTCAACCAGACCTGAAATATAACGTGACTTCACTTTTAAAATGGGTAGTGCCTGCACCGCCCCCTGATCGATCCAGCGCGTTGGAATCTGATTTTCGCGGGTAATGCCCACCTTGATCGCCGATGAATTGGCCAGATAAACATAATGCGGCTGAAAGCAAAACTGCTGGGCCCAGTCCGGCTCACGACAGGTTCCCTGGTCAAAATGACAGGTCTCAGGCTTCATGATACACATATCGCATTGTGCCAACGAGGTAAAACACGGATAACAATAACCCTGGTTAAAGCTCTTGTTAATCTTTCGATTGCAGTGAATACAAAAAATCTGCCCCGTAAAATGCAACTGGATTTTTTTGCCAATCAAGGGATTCAACGCCACCCGCGCCTCGCCCAACGGCAATTGATAACTCACCGGCTCCGTTAAGGAAACCTCCATTTTTCGCAAACAACCTTTCACTCATCACTCCTGATTTTTGACACAATCACGGCAAAACATTTATTTTCCCCCTCGATCGGTTTAACCAAACTGTTAAAATTGAGCTGCTATAATACCGTATTTAACCTTTACTGAAGGAGCGAAATGGCTTTCTCACACATTTCATCAGGCAGCGATATCCCCGACATTATCAATGTCATCATTGAAATACCGGCATTCAGCGACCCGGTCAAATATGAAGTCGATAAATATAGTGGGACCTTGCAGGTTGACCGTTTTATGGGCACATCCATGCAATATCCCAGTAATTACGGCTATATTCCACAAAGCCTGTCTGAAGACGGTGATCCGGTCGATGTCATGGTCATTACCCCTTCACCGGTGCTGAGCGGCTGTTTTATCCGTTGTCGCCCGGTCGGCATGCTCTTGATGCGCGACGAAGCCGGACCTGATCCAAAATTACTGGCTGTCCCCACACCTGAATTATCGCCCTACTACAATAAAGTTCATTCATATAAAGACATTCAGCCAGAAAAGCTGGCTAAAATAGCCCATTTCTTCGAGCATTACAAAGACCTTGAAGAAGGGAAATGGGTAAAACTGGATGGCTGGGTGGGGGCGGATGAAGCCAAACAGGAAATTCTCGACAGTATTGCGCGTTATCAAAAACTGATTGAAGAGCCCGCCTTATAAAATATGACGATGCTGACCTCCACCTGTTATGTTTTTTTAGCATAACCATCGGTGTTTTTCTCCACCCAGCGGGATTCACCGGAGGCCAGCAATTCCTTTTTCCAGAACGGCGCATTCGATTTCAGGCTTTCCATCACAAAGCGGCAGGCATCAAAGGCATCACCGCGATGAGAACTCCAGATGGCCACAGCGACAATCGGTTCATCCGGATAAATATTCCCGACTCGATGCAACAACAACGCATCCAGAACCGGCCATTTATCGGCCGCCTGCTGCAAACATGCCAGCAATTGTTTTTCAGTCATGCCGGGATAATGCTCAAGATACATGCCTTTAACCGAATCATCCTGGTTAAAATCCCGCATGGTGCCGACAAATAGACAGGTCGCGCCATATTTTCCTTTTAACGCCGTTAAGCCTTGCTGGTAGTCGGCAACCGCTTGCCAGGGATCAAACAGACTATCTACAACACTGACCTTCATCTTTCTCCTCCTGTAACCGGTGGAAAAAAGGCGACCTCATCACCATCTTTTACGACCGCTGTCTGATCGACATAAGCCATATTGACGGCAATCAACACATTATCAGGCATATCCAGACCGGGGTTGACCTCGCTCCAGACTTGACTGACCGTATATTCTCGCACCGTTACCAAATCATCTTCGGCGCGCCCTAACTGCTCTTTTAAACTGGCAAAATAACGGACTTTAATCGACATAGCACCCCACTCAATATTACAATCATAAGCTTTATATATTATCTGACAATGACTCAACTGACGCATTTTAATCAATCCGGCGAAGCACATATGGTGGATGTCGGCGACAAAGCCATCACCTCCCGAACCGCTATCACCGAAGGCTTTATCAGTATGCAGGATGATACTCTGCGACTGATCGAATCCGGCCAACATAAAAAAGGCGATGTACTCGGCATCGCGCGCATTGCCGGCATTATGGCCAGCAAAAAAACCGCCGATTTAATCCCGCTGTGTCACCCTCTCCCCATTACTCATGTTGAGATAAAACTCACCCCTCAGCCTGAAAACGGCGGCGTACATTGCCTGACCACCGTCAAAACCCAAGGCCAGACCGGGGTTGAAATGGAAGCATTGACCGCCACTCAAATCGCCCTCTTGACTATCTACGACATGTGTAAAGCCGTCGACCGGGGCATGGTCATGCATTCGATTCAACTGCTGGAAAAATCAGGCGGCAAATCAGGCCACTGGCGTCGATGAAACGATGGATTATTTTTTCACAGCCTTGCAAGCCGCCCTGGCTTTGATTTTAAATTTTGATCCGGAAACCTGGCACATCGTTGTCACCTCGTTAACGATTTCCCTGACCGCCTGTCTTTTCGCCAGCCTCATCGCATTGCCTTGCGGCGTGTTAATTGCGATAAAGTCATTCCCCGGCAAAACCGCCCTGCAGCATATTTTGCAAACCCTGACCGCCATGCCGACGGTCATGGTCGGTTTGATTTTTTATGGTTTACTCAGTCGCCGTGGTCCACTCGGTGACTTAGGAATGCTGTATACTGAAAATGCCGTAATTTTAGGCCAAACCGTTCTCATTCTGCCGTTGATTTTAAGCATGACGATTGTAGCCGTCAGATCAGGCGATACCCGTTTATTAGAGACATTACAGCTATTAGGAGCGAATACAGTACAAAAAATTCAGACGATCATGACCGAATGCCGCCTTGCCTTGTTAGCCGCCGTCGTCACCGCCTTCGGTCGCGCCATCGGTGAAGTCGGCGCCGCCATGATGCTGGGGGGTAACATTCAAGGCGTCACCCGCACCATGACGACAGCGATCGCACTGGAAACCAGCAAAGGCAATTTTGAGTTAGGTCTGGCTTTAGGTATCATCCTGTTACTTATCGCATTTACCACTAATTTTATTTTGCATTACTTATCATCTACATCTCTACGATGAATTTCAGCGTATGATGCTTTAATCCTCACAGCTCATGGAAAATAACTATAAAATACTTTACCTGGATCAAAGCTCAGACGAAAATGATCTGCTGCTTCAGCAATTAAAAATGCGCTTTGCCTGCAAAGGCTATCAAGTTGAAACCATCCATGATGAAAATGATTTCTTTTATAAAATTCGTTTTCATCGCTATCATTTCCTGATCTTGGATGTGGGTGACCAAACCCGTCGCGCCATCAATTTTTTAGAACGCTTACAAACATTAAATAAACACCTGCCTACCATTCTAGTCAGTGCCTGGCAAGATTTTCAACTCTCCATCAGGGCAATGCAGTTAGGCTGCCAGGATATCGTGATTAAAAACCCGGTTCCGCATGTTTTCTTCAAAGACCTATGCGTTAAACTCTTCCAGCTTCATGACAGTAAGCAACAGCCTCGACAGCTGTTCAACCTCAAAAAACCGAAACTCCCGTCTATTGAAACAGATGGTCAATGGGAATGGTTGCCGGCTGAAGACCGTGTTTACTGGAATTGGCCTGGAGAGAAAGAAACCCACCGCGCACGTTATGCGTCTTTTATTCAACATATTCACTCAGCTGATCGCGCACTGGTTAAAACACAGAATAATGTCTGTTTGTTTTCGCATGAACCTGTCGATTATAGCTTTCGTTATCTGGATAAAACCGGCCGACCTGTTTTTTATCATCTGCATATCAAGCCGGAGCTCAACGAGCGCGGCATGATCTGTCGAATATTGGGCAAGATAAAAAAACAATCGCCCAAGACGACTCAACAAATCAACCATCTCAAACTGTCCTATTTTGACCACACCCCCGATGCTGTGGTTATTTGTGATGCAAAAAACCGTATCATTTCTGTTAATCCAGGCTTTACCCAGCTCACAGGTTTTTCGCCTGCCGCTGTTTTATATCAGCCCGCCAGCCTGTTAATGACAGAAAAGTCCGACTTTGATTGGCAAACTCCTGAACAATCCCTC
>CAYUAE010000015.1:19044-23103 GCA_964442675.1 uncultured Methylomarinum sp. | reverse complement strand
ACCTGGGGCAGTCGATCAGCGGGCAGGGCACGCAGGTCGGCGGGGTAGTTGATAGTGTCTAATAATGGGGTATTTTGAAAATTTGTCATATTAATACAATGGTTCCTGGTAGAACATCAGTATGATGCCGATTTGAAACAAGGCAAAAACAGACACGAATCCGGCCCATTCTTTAACCGGAGAATCCAGCTTGAGTTCCAGCCAACGACCGCAGGCTAAAATTAATGCAAACAAACCCATCAAGGTATGGCCGACTTGAATCAGAAAAGCGGTTTTGGGCTGAAAGCCAACATGCGAGTGCGCCAGCAGCATCAGCCCGCCAAAGGCAGCAAGTACAGGGAAAACATAGGGTAGTTTACTGTTTGGGTCTGTTGTCATGCGTGCTTTGACTTCCATGACGCCGAGCATAAATACTAACAGGGTGGCGATACGATGTTGCAAGACTTCGCCATTATTAAATGTACTTTCCCAAAAACCGATCGGACCGAGTGGCCAGGTTTCCGCGTCGCTGCGGAAAAATAGAAAAATGCCTAATAAAATGAAACCGACCGGCCAGTATTTTGCCCAAGCGTATTTTTTGTTGTAGGACAGCATGGCGAAAAGGCTCATAACCGTCAAAAAAATACCCGAAATATTATGATTATAATCCGACCAGGCTGTTGCAGCTTCTGAAGGTACCTGGCCAACGATGGCGACACGGCCTGCTTCGCCTGCCAACAAGGCTTCATGACTGGGTGATTGTAAGCGTGGTATACGCGGTGCAAAGGTGTGCAGAACTTCTTGCCAGCTTGCTGTCAGTGTCGGAATATCGACCGCAGGTGGTTGTGATGCCAGGCTTGCAGCCGTAAACAGCAGGGTAATCAAGACCAATAACTCTGTTTCAATATAATAGGGTACCCGGCGTTCCAGATTGGGATTTCTACCCTTTAAAAAATGGGCATGTACATTGCGGTGATTCACGTAAGCAAATCCTAACGCAATGATTAGCATGACTATTTTAACCAGCAATAAATTGCCATAGCCGGTGCCAATAAATCCGTTCCAGCTATCGATGTAATTGAGCGCGATGGGAATGCCGGTGGCTAAAATAGCTAAAACCGAGACCATGCCCATCGGTGAAAATCGCCACAGCAGGGCTGGCCACAGTTCTGCATTGATTTTATTTTTTTGTTTTAAGCGCCATAATGCCAGAATTTGAAAAATACTACCCACCCAGGCCGCTGCGGCAACTTGATGTAATGATGCCAGTGTCATCAGCAGCAAGCGGTTGTCAAGGCGGCTGGCGCCATGCACTAACCATGCACTGGCAATGATAACGGGTAAGGAGAGCAGGACGGCGTTGGTCCAGTGATAATGAGAGCGGGTGTTGTAGACTAATGTTTTATTAACATACCATCCTAGGATTACAGCAAATAAAGCACGAATGATACCGGCCTGAAACTGAACGGTTTCGGCAAATGCTGGAAATGGCCAGCGATCCAGGGTTGCCGTCATAAGCCAGATTTTCAGGATGATTTTAAAAATCTGGGTGATGGCGACGGCGTAGGCGCCCATTCGGATCAGTTTGACCGATGTGGTTAACAATGCGTCGTTATATAACGGGTGCTGATCCCACGGCTTCAAGACAAAATAGCCCCATAGCAAGCCGCCAATCGCCATGCAGTAAAAGGATAAATCGACACCGCCAATTAAGGAGTCCAGAAAATCAGCTATACCTTCCATAAACGATTACTCGGTAACAGTTTCGGGTAAAACATGAAAGCGAACAATGTCTTCGCTCAGATGGCCGTCGGCGGCAAAAATACTCAGTTTCAAGGCATATTCGCCGGGCTGTAAGGCAGGCAAATCGATAACGACCTGGCCGGGCTTCTGCCCCAATGAGGCATTGACAAGCTGCATTTTATCGCCTTCACTGACCAGAAAAATTTGTGATAAATCCAGCTCAACTCGGGAATTGAAGGTCAATTTAACCTGGGTCGGCTGATTAGCTTTGATCTCGGTCACATCAAGCGATGAATGCGTCACTACAGCGTGAGACAAAACCTGATTTGAAAAAATAATTAGGCAAAATGTGATAATTAAATGAATTTTTTTCATAACCTAACACGTGTTACTTTTTATTTTTTAAAGCATGGCCTGCCAGGGTTTTACCTAAATCCCAAATAGAACCCGGAATCTGGTGTGTGTCGGCAATGGTTTTATCGAATGCATCAATAATCCAGTTTTTATCCTTTTCGGTCAGGTTTAAAGGCGGTAATAATTTCACGACATTCATACCGTGTCCTGCGACCTGGGTCAGGATGTGATGGTCTTTAAACAGCGGAATAGTGACCATCTGGCAAAACAGGCCTTTGTTAGCGGCCTCGAGCATGGCCCAGGCGGCTTTCAGTTTCAGGCTTTTAGGGGCATGAAACTCAATGGCGATCATCATGCCTTTGCCGCGTGCTTCTTTCAGAAACTCGTATTTATCGGCCATGGCATTGATAGACGTGATGATTTCTTCGCCGATTTTAGCGCTGTTTTCAACCAGCTTTTCTTGTTCAATAACCTCTAGTGTGGCTAAACCGGCGGCCATCGCCATATTGTTTTTAGAGAAGGTAGAGCCATGAACGACGGCACGATCCATGCGGTTAAACACGGTATCCATGATTTTCTGGGTCATGGCTACGGCGCCTACCGGAATAAAACCGCCAGACAGCGCCTTCGCCATACAAATCATATCCGGTTCCACGCCCCAGTGTTCGATTGCCCAGAATTTGCCGGTACGGCCAAGGCCGGTTTGCACTTCATCAGCGACAAACAAGGTGCCATATTTTTTACACAATTTTTGCACTTCGGGCAGATAATTGTCATCAGGCACATTCACGCCTTTGCCTTGTACCGGTTCAACGATAAAGGCGGCAACATCTTTCTGGCTCAAGGCTTTTTCGAGAGCGGCCAGGTCGTTAAAGGGAACGGATTCGCAGCCTGGCAGCAGCGGGCCAAACCCTTCCCGAAAAATCTGTTCACCGTTTAATGATAATGAGCCTAAGGTCAGACCGTGAAAACTGTGTTCACAGAAGACAATTTTTTCACGTTTAGTGGTATAACGGGCAAATTTTATAGCCGCTTCCACCGATTCGGTACCCGAATTACAAAAGAACATTTTGTTCAGGTTGTCAGGTGTCGTGGCCAGAATGCGTTCTGCCAGCAGACCACTGAGTAATGACACATCCATTTGTACCAGGTTCGGCAATTCCAGTTCCAGTGTTTCTTTTAAGGCGCTCACCACTGTAGGATGATTACGACCGATTGCGAAAGCGCCGAAGCCACTCAGCAAATCCAGGTATTCCTGGCCGTCTTCATCGTACAGATACTGGCCGAGGGCGCGTTTGTAGTTACGGTCATAGCCGATGGTTCTTAAGACGCGAACCATTTGGTTGTTTAAATGCTGTTCATGTAAATCAAATTTTTGATCAAAATGTTGTTCAAACAGCTTTGCGATACTCAATGACATGAAAAAACCTCAATTTATAAACGTGGTTTACCGTAAAAAGCCGGTAACACAATCAGCGTACAGAGTAGGGTAAAGGTGATTCCGATAGCTAACAATATGCCCATACTGGCCGTGCCCTGGTGGGGGGTGAATGCCAGGCTGGAAAAGCTGCATAACGTGGTCAGCGAGCTGAAAAATACACCACGGGCGGAGCTGCTTTCCAGAATATTGGCGTGGCCCGACTTTAAGCGTTGCAGAATGTGAATGCCGCTATCGACGCCCATTCCCAATAGCAGGGGTAAGGCAATGATGTTGGCAAAGTTGAAGCTGTTATTCAGCAGCACATTGGCGGCACCGGTCAATAATCCCGCTAACAATAAGGGCCCCATAATGAGCAAGGTGTGTTTCAGATTTCTGAAAATCAGCAAAAGGAGTATGAATATTGCGATTAATGCAGCGCTGAAGGCTTCAATAAAGGCATTGACAACGGCGTCACCTGATGCCTGGTCAGCAACCGGCAGGCCGCTGGCCGTAGGGGCGACGGCGGTGACATCCGCCACAAATTGCTTGAGATGGCGTGGATC
>CAYUAE010000015.1:0-18944 GCA_964442675.1 uncultured Methylomarinum sp. | reverse complement strand
CCGTAGGGGCGACGGCGGTGACATCCGCCACAAATTGCTTGAGATGGCGTGGATCATTCAAATCGTATTCCGGCAAAATCATGACGCGGTATAAACCATTTTTGCCAAGCCAGTGTTGCCTTAAGTAATCAGGTAAATCCTGAATGGTGTAAGGGTAAGCCTGCAGACTGGTCTTAAGTCGCTGCATGGTATAGGGCAGTAAATCCAGAATATTGCGTTCTAATTCAGCAGCATTTTGTTCGGCATTGTCACCGGCAATCAATGCCCGCAGGTTTTGTTGTAAGCTCAGGAGCAAATCCTGGTAGGGATTGTCGGGTTGATCCTGTAACAATCTGTCGATATTGCGTATGAATTTTTTGATGGCCAACAAAGGCTGGGTATTTTGTAAGGGCTGATTGAAGCGGTCCAGTTGAGAACCTAAAATCATGGCCAGGTCATCAATTATCGCCAGTTTTTCATCCTGATTTTTGGCAACCAGATCGCTCAGGATGATTGTTTCATGCACGGATGGCAATTGTTTTAATTTTTCAGCCAGGGCTTCGGCCTTATCCAGGTCGGGTTCTAATGCAGACAAAGCGAACGGTGAATCGTCTTTGGATTTCAATAAATCTTTAATGGTAGACACCGATTCACTTTTCGGGTCTCTTAAGTTGATTGGATTTGAGTCAAACACAAGCTGAGTCAGAATCGCGGCCGATGCCAGTGCGAAAACAATGGAATAGACTTTGATGCGTGGCGCCTGACGGTAAGGCAATTCAACCAGGGAAGTCGGTGCCCAATGTCGTTTAAAGGGTTTGATGTTGTTGACCGGCATGATTTTAAGCAGAGCCGGTAACAAGGTCAGCGAAATCACCAGGCCGATAAACATACCTACACCGGAGATGATGCCTA
This sequence comes from uncultured Methylomarinum sp., assembly GCA_964442675.1. Classification (GTDB taxonomy): domain Bacteria; phylum Pseudomonadota; class Gammaproteobacteria; order Methylococcales; family Methylomonadaceae; genus Methylomarinum. The sequence continues at coordinate 18,053 of CAYUAE010000015.1, read as the reverse complement.
ATTCCGATACGCCAACGAAATCTGTAGGGATAAAGGCAAAAAAACCAATAGATGTCGTAAAGGCGCATAAAAATATGGAGACACCTATGGTTTTAATGGTTTTAATAATGGCCGTATCATTCGGTGCGCCCTGAGCTTTCAATTCACGATAATGAAGGCAGATGTGAATGGCGTAATCGACACCGAGTCCAATATATAAAACGGCAAAGGCAATGGAGATCAGGTTGAGGTGGCCGATGGCGAAAGTTGCAAAGCCAGCCGTTAAAATAAGCCCTGTGATCAGGGTTATAAAGGTTGCAAGAAGCAGCTTGAAAGAGCGCAGTCCGACCAGGAGAGACGTGCAGACCAGAATCAGCGACACAATGCCAGCAATTTCAGCGCCACGGGTTACGCTTTCAAGCTCTTCATGCTCTAAAGCCGTTTCCCCCGTTATACGTATTTTTACCGAAGGGTTTTCCTGAAGGATATGCTTCACCAATGAGCGAGCGGCTAGAAAAGCGGCTTCGGCGGGCATAATCTCATTGAAATTCATTTTTGGCCGAGCAATGACCAAGGTGCGATTGCTATCGGTATTCAATCGAGTGGCGGCCAATAATGTTTGCCATGACATCCGTTGCGGCGTGCCGTTTAATTGTGCTTCTACCGTTTGATTGATGGCTTTGAGTAACGGTGCCATATCCATTGGCAAATCGTCGCTGTTTTGTTTTTCGAGCGCCTTGGTAATAATGGTGAAAAGACCATCGAGACTGTAATGTTCGGACAAATAGCCAATAAAGGGCTGCGCATCTGTCAGCTTCGTCGCAAGGTCTTCGAGTTCATCGATATCCAGATACAACAGGGCTTGCTGTCTGAAAAACGGATTGTCGGTCGGGATATAGACTGACAGGAAGTGATCATCGTGTTGCAGCTTTTGGCGCAAATGATTGGCTGCGATGGATGTTTCTTCAGGCGTTTTGGCCTCCACAACAAAAATAATGGCGGCCTTGTCTTGTGGAAAAGCATCTTCCAGGCGTTTTCGATTGATTTGGAAGGGTAAATCCTGTGCCAGCATATCGGCAGTATTGGTATTTACGCCTAAGTTGTTGACAGTATAGTACAGGCTGTATCCGGCCAGCAGGGTAAAAAAGACAATCAAGGTTACTGGAAAGCGCAATACCCAACGGCTCCAGTGGACAAGAAAGGATTCCAGTAATGTGGCGGAAGAAGATTCAGACATGCAGCGATTTAAGTGGTTGGTGTTTTAGATTCAAAATCCACTATTTTATCAAGATGTTTTGCGATAGCGGTTAATGTTTTTTTGGCAGACGAAAAACATAGCCCGAGATGAATCAAGTCTGGAATTTCACTCGGTTTTTTTAGGATGAAAAGCAGTAATTTTGAAATATCAACACGTCCTTCAGCATTCATGGCATGAGCAATAGCCTGTGGAAGATTCATGTTGGCGGTATCTGCAATGCTGCGAACAAGTAAAAATGGACAGTGATGCTGTTTTGCAATGCGTGCGATCGCAGCACTTTCCATATCGACGGCAATCGCCTGAGTTTCGATATGCAAGCGTTGTTTAGCGTCTGCTGTGCCGACAATATGCTGACTTGTCGTCAGAGGTTCTTGAAACAAAGACAAATGCTTCAAGGTTTCACGGGTATAAGATAGCCAGTTCGGGTCGCACTTAAGTATTTCCCTGTCTTCGGCGATCAGGTTTTCTGCCAGAATCAAGTCGCCAGGGCTTAAATAATCAACCAATGCCGCAGCACAGCCCCAGCTGATCAGACGGCTGGCACCTTCATGTTTAATCAGTTGATAAGCGGCACGCGCGGCATTTTCAGGCCCTGCTCCCGCTAACATCAGCAAGGTGTTGTTATTCAGTCGAATAGTTTCACCTTGCTGAAGCGAAGCGGATGTCAGTGTGCTGATCTCTTCCGGCAGGGCAACGATGATGCCAGTCGTCACGACGCTTGAATCGCATTGCGATATCGGGCTAATGCCCACAGCGGGAAGATTTTGTCATAGCCGTGGTATTTCAGATAGAACACTTTAGGGAAGCCTGGGGCGGTAAAGCAAGGATCATCCCAGCGGCCATCGCTTAATTGGTTTTTTAGTAAAAATTCAACGCCGGCTTTGACTTCAGGGCTGTGTGTTTCACCTGCAGCAATTAAAGCCAAAAGGGCCCAGGCCGTTTGAAACGCGGTGCTGAAGTGATAGCGGCCTCGATATTTTTTATCGTCATGGTAGCTTAAGTTATCTTCACCCCAGCCGCCATCTTCACGCTGTACACTTTTTAGCCAGGCCGCCGCTTTGCGATACATCGGGTCTGATTTAGGTACATCGGTCTGTTCCAGCGCCAGAAGGCTTGACCAGGTGCCATAAATATAATTGGTGCCCCAGCGGCCAAACCAGGAGCCATCTTCTTCCTGTTCGGCACGGAGATAGTCGATGGTGCGTTGCAGTGCAGGGCGATATTCATCATGGTCTTGAGCGACTTTTGCCATCAGCATGGCACAGCGTGCGCTGACATCGGCCGTTGGCGGATCCAGTAAGGCACCGTGATCGGCAAACGGTATTTCATTGAGATAATAATAAGTATTATCTACATCGAAGGCTCCATAACCGCCATTTTCCGATTGCATACCGACGATCCAGCGGGTAGCCCGGTGGATAGATTCCTGCAGCTCGGGGTAGCCGGAATCAGCCATGGCAAAAGCGACCACAGCAGTGTCATCGACATCCGGGTAATACGGGTTTTCAAACTGAAATGCCCAGCCACCACCTGGTAAATCAGGGCGCTGGATTTGCCAGTCACCGGGCTGGTCAATCAATTGTTTGGATTTTAACCAGTCATAGGCTCGACTCAGGGCGGCCTGGTTGTTGGCTTTATTGGATTCTTGTAAAGCCAGTGCGGTCAATGCCGTATCCCAAACCGGTGACAAACAAGGTTGGCAATAGGCATCGTCTTCGTTAATCACCAGCAGTTTATCAATTGCCTTGCGGGCGATGACAACATCAGGGTGGTCATGTGGCATACCGAGAAGCAACATGGCTTCATACGCATTCACCATCGCAGGAAAGATACCGCCTAGACCATCTTCGCCATTCAGGCGTTCAGTAAACCAGTTCAGTGCCTTGTCGATGGCTTTTTGGCGCATTTTTTCCGGGATAAACGGCTCGGTCAGTCGGCCTAATTTATCCAGCGCCAAAAATGCTTTGTTGAGCCAGCTGCGTTCCGGGAAATAGTGTTTTTCCTCGTCCGGGTGGACGACAAACAATTCCAGAATATCGACATTGTGCGGGTTTTTTGCCGTGGCTTTCAGGGTACACAAGATGAATAACGGCACCATAACTGTGCGCGACCAATAGGATACCTTGTCGATATGAAACGGAAACCACTTAGGTAGCAGCATGATTTCAACCGGAATATAAGGCACTCCGCGCCAAGGCAACTGCTTGAAAGTCGCCAGCGCGATACGGGTAAAGACATTGGCGCGGGCGGCACCGCCCTGGCTTAAAATATAATTACGCAATCGAACCATATGCGGCGCATTGATGTCATCGCCTGCCATTTTTAAGGCATAGTAGACTTTTACGCTGCAACTGATATCGCCCGGCCCACCTGTAAACAGAGGATAACTGCCGTCCTCAGCCTGACGACTGCGCAAATAAACGGCAATTTTAGACTGTAAGGTTTCATCAATATCATCCAGATAATGCATCATCATGATGTATTCGGCTGGAATCGTGCAATCAGCTTCCAGCTCAAACAGCCAATAGCCGTCTTTATCCTGTAAATTCAGCAGGTATTTTTCGGCTTTGCTGATGGCCTGTTCCAGTGCAGCGTTATTGATGGCCGGCATGCTTGATGCCGGGCTGGATGTTGATACGGGGAGTGATTCGGCTTCTGTAAACATAGTTATTCCTTATTGTTTAGCCTGACTGGTGGCTTGATAATGCCAGTCCGGCGTTTTCAGAGGTCGACTGAAAAAATTGAATAAAATTGTCAGCATCAAATTGCTGCGGACGGTTAAATTGGTTGCAAAAATAGTGGCCTTGACACTTTTTCGAGTAATTTTGACCTGACTTGAATCATTGAAATCCAGGTTTTCATGAATTTTTCGTAATGTTAAAACCGCCATGCCAAGCGCCCAGAGGCAAAAATTACGGATGCCTGTTTCGTGGGGTGGAATCAGTTTGGTATAGGTCAGAGCGTTGTCCAAATGCTGTTGGGCAATGCTGATCAGATGCTCCAGGCCTTTGCGGAAATTTTTATCATCTGTTTCGGGGGTCAGTGTTGCCAGGTCAAAACCAGTTTCGGTAAAGATATCCTGCGGTAACCAGCAGACGCCACGTTTAGCATCATCCCAGATATCTTTTAAAATATTGGTCATCTGTAAGCCCTGTCCAAAGGACACAGACAACTCTAAAAGCTGTTCCCGGTGCTGATTGATTTCAGGGGAATAATGACAGAATAATCGGGCCAGCATTTCGCCGACACAGCCGGCAACGTAATAACAATAGTCATCCAGGTCGGCCAGGGTTTTCAGGCCGGCGTGCAAGTCAAGTGCCTGAAACTTTGGCATGCCTTGTGCCATGGTAGTGACGCAATCGGCTAACGCGTCAATCTGTTCCCTATCAAAGGAATGGGTGATTTCAATCACGCGTGGTGTCACCGCAATCAAGCTGTGTTCTGCTGGAATGGTTTGATTTGAAAGTAATGGAGCTAATTCCTGAGTGAACTTTTCGGCATGCTGGCCTGTCCGTGTGACGTCGATAAATAAATCACAAAAATACTTTTTTTGTTCGACTGACAAGGATACTTCATCCTCGATGGTATCGACAATTCGACATAATAAATAGGCGTTGGCAACCGGAGAATACAGGCCTTCGGGCAGTTGCGGAATGGTCAGGGCAAACGTTCTCGAAACGCCTTCGAGCAGTATGGACTGAAAGTCCTGCTCAGGCAGAGAAAGAAGGTTTTTCGGGTCGTTAATTGAAACGTTTGCTTCAGTCATAAAAATGCGCGCAGTTATCAAATCAGTGAATGTCAATGATAGTCGGTTTGTTGGGGTTTTGCAAAGAAATGTTGTTTTATAGCAAAATATTTTTGTGTGTTTTCCTTAAAAAATTCACGGGAATCATGATTTAGCTTAAATAATCCTTAAAAACAATTGCTTAAGTGGTTTTTGAGAATACATCAGTGTTGTTGTATTTTTGTTAATTTTATGACTTTTTTCAAAATAAAACGGCTGAAAAATCGTTTTTATAGGCTTTTTTACTGGAGTCTGATGCGGAAAAGTAGTATTCTTTGTACATTATTTTGAATTGCATTAGATTGATAGATATTTTTCTATTCTAATACAAAGAGTTAGAGCATCAAGATTGCTGGTTGTGTTGTTGTTTTGTAACAACGATGGGTCTTGAATGTTCGATAATGTACATATTTTGGGAGATAGGCAAGTGGGCGTTCCTTTACGACAACAAATTGCAGTAGGTAAGTATTTATTAACGCAGAAGTTGAAGGGCAATAAAAAATACCCTTTGGTTTTGATGCTTGAACCTTTGTTTCGATGTAATTTGGCTTGCGCGGGTTGCGGTAAGATTGAGTACCCGGATGACATTCTCAATAAGCGCTTGTCAGTAAAAGAATGCCTTGATGCCGTGGATGAATGTGATGCACCCATGGTTTCCATTCCTGGCGGTGAGCCGTTGATTCATAAAGAAATGCCAGAAATCGTCAAAGGCATTATCGAGCGTAAGAAATTTGTTTATCTTTGCACTAATGCACTGCTGCTGAAGAAAAGAATTAACGATTATACACCATCACCTTATCTGACATTCTCTATTCATTTAGATGGCAACAAAGAGCGTCATGACACTTCCGTGTGTCAAGAGGGAGTTTTTGATATTGCTGTCGATGCGATTAAATTAGCGTTAAGTAAAGGTTTTCGAGTTACGGTCAACTGCACCTTGTTTCAGGGTGAAACACCAGAAGAAGTGGCAGAGTTTTTGGATTATGCCATGGAATTAGGTGTAGAAGGCATCACCATAGCGCCGGGCTTCAGTTATGAACATGCGCCACAACAAGACGTCTTCATTTCTGGGCGGGAAACCAAGGAGCTGTTTCGTGGCATTTTCAGTCTGGGTAAAAAACGCAAACGCAACTGGCGCTTGAATCATTCCTCATTATATCTGGATTATCTGGCGGGTAATCAGGCTTATGATTGTACGCCTTGGGGTAACCCGACCCGTAATGTATTCGGATGGCAAAAGCCGTGTTACCTCTTGAGTGATGAAGGCTATACCGATAGTTTTCAAGCCTTGCTTGAAGAAACACCGTGGGAAAAATATGGTACCGCGAAGAACCCGAAATGTGCCAACTGTATGGCGCATTGTGGCTATGAAGCCACGGCTGTGGAAGATACATTACAACATCCATTAAAAGCATTGTGGGCGACAATCCGCGGGCCTAAAACGACAGGTGATATGGTGCCGGAAAAAGTTCCGACTGAAACTGCAGGTAACAATCTGAAAGATATTCCGATAAAAGTAGAATCATAAATACTATGTTAGACACTGCGAGCGGGTATTTATCCGTTTTAGCTGGGGTTGTTTGGTTAATTACTTTGCTTTTGCCATGGCAACCCTGGCGTAATCGGGAAGTATTGGAAGCGGAAGCCGATTTTTCAGATTTTGATTTACATGATGTTACGGTGCTGATTCCAGCGCGTGATGAGGCGGAAGTGATTGCCGGAACATTACAGTCATTGAAACAGCAAGGGCGTGGTTTAAAGGTTGTTTTAGTCGATGATGATTCAAGCGATGAGACGGTTAATATCGCTCGTGCTAGCGGGCTTGAAAACCTGACCATTATTGAATCGAAAAGCCTGCCACCGGGCTGGACAGGCAAATTATGGGCGCAGGAACAAGGTTTGAAAGCCGTCAATACGCCATTGTTGCTATTGCTAGATGCCGATATTGCATTAAAGCCCGGTATGTTAAAAGCGCTTAAACAAAAACAACAGAAAGATGGCTTGCAATTTGTTTCTTTGATGGCAGTGTTACGGTTTCAATCATTTTGGGAAAAATTATTGATGCCGGCATTTATTTATTTTTTCAAAATGATTTATCCGTTTGCGCTGGCCAACAGTCCAAAATCCAAAATGGCGGCCGCAGCCGGAGGCTGCATCTTTCTTGAAACCGCCGTACTGAAAGATATAGGCGGAATGGCGGTGATTAAAGATGCGGTGATCGATGACTGCACGCTGGCGAAGACGATTAAATCCAAGGGGTATAAAATCTGGGTCGGGTTGACGCATGGTGTTATCAGTCAAAGGCCGTATGTTGGTTTGGGCGAGATCTGGCAGATGGTTGCGCGAACGGCTTATACCCAGCTTCATTATTCGCTGCTATTACTGCTGCTATGCACCCTGATAATGTTGCTGATGTATTGGTGGCCTTTGATGGCTGTTTTTTGGGCAGAAACGCCTGCAGAACTTTTTATAAACGGTTTATCCTTATCGATTATGATAACCCTTTATTTACCGACATTGTTTTTTTATCGATTAAATCCACTTTGGGCTTTAACGATACCCATTGTGGCCGCATTATATTTGATGATGACATGGACTTCGGCTATTCGCTATTGGCGCGGGGAAAAATCTCGCTGGAAAGGGCGTCGTTATTTGACAGAGCAGAATTGACAAATGAGTTTAAGAAATATGCTTAATATACAAAACAGTTTTCGATTATTCGTAGTATTGCTTAGCTTTGCTTTCGGGTATAACGTTCAAGCGGCGGAAAATATCTCGACAGAAACAGAAACTAAATCAGAGTCGGCACGCCAGGTTGTCGAGCAATTCCAGAAGACATTACTTGATGTTATGCAGCATGGTTCTGAATTAGGTTTTGACGGGCGCTATAAAAAACTGGCGCCGGCGGTTAAGAAAAGCCATGCCTTGACCAAGATTGCCCGTATTGTGGTTGGGCGGGAATGGAAGAAACTAACCGAAGAACAGCAAAAAAAACTGGTCGATACCTTTACCCGCTTGAGTATTTCGGCATATGCCTATAACTTTAAGGATTATTCGGGTGAGAAATTTGAGTTTGTTTCGGAGGAAGAAACGGCTCGAGGCGGGAAAATCATCCATAATCTATTAGTGATTCCTGATGATAATGATGTTAAATTTGATTATATGTTGAAAAAAATCAATGGTGATTGGAAAATCATCAATATTATTGCTGATGGCGTGAGCGATTTGGCGGTCAGGCGATCAGAATATACCAGTTTGCTAAAAAATCAGGGATTTGATGTCTTAATTGCAAAAATGAATGAAAAAATAGAAAATTACGCGAAACAATAAACAGGTTTTTTATGATGTATTATTCAAATCTACAAATTCAATTTAAAAAAGGTTGTGTTTTAACATTTCTTTTTGGCACCATGCTATTGGCAGGCTGTGCATCAACCGATGTTGCAAAAACGGAGGCTGGTGCGGCTGAAGTTGCTGCCGAACAGCAAAACCCGGTAGATCCTTATGAGCACATCAACCGTAAAATTTATGGCTTTAATGACAAGCTGGATAAATATGTCGCCAAACCGGTCTCTGATGCTTATTTATGGGTGACACCGCAATTTGTTCAGACCGGGATTGCCAATTTTTTTAATAATCTGAATGATATCAGTGTAATTTTGAACAATACCTTGCAAGGCAAGTTTGAACAAGGTGCAGAAGACACTGGCCGTTTTTTGCTGAATTCTACCGTGGGGCTGGCCGGTCTTTTTGATGTCGCTAAGGAAGTGGGTCTGGAAAAACATCAGGAAGACTTTGCTCAAACGCTGGCTGTCTGGGGAGTTCCTGAAGGACCTTATCTGGTTCTGCCTGTATTAGGTCCTGCAACGACACGCAGCGTGCCGGGGGTTGTTGTGGATACTGCCACTAATCCGGTAAGCTATGTGGGCTATCCTGTGCAGGTATTATCTTTGTTGAACAGTCGGGCGAATGCTGAAGGATCATTGAAATTTATTGATGAGGCGGCGCTTGACCCTTATGTTTTTACGCGGGAAGCTTATTTACAGCATCGAAAATACTTGATTAAAGATGGTGAAATCGAAGTCAGCCATGATGTAGCGGATTTAGAAGATGCTTTTTATGAGGATGAAGAAGAAGGTTTCGAGGCGGTAGAAAAAACAGATAAGGGTGTTGCTGATGCTGAAAAGCCCGCCGAACAGGAAAATTTAGCGAGAGCAGAGGGTGGTTATACGCTAAAATTAAGTGGCGATAAAAACGATTTTAACCAGGCGTCTGAGTCTTTTGAAGATGCTTTGAAATCATTTCAGGAAGCGAGTCAATCCTATCAGGAAGCCTCTAAAAAATTAGATCAGATAAAGCATTGAAAACCGAACTGACTCTGTGATATTAAACAGAGTCAGTTCTCAAGAAAAATCGTGTTGTTCTTAGGCTTAAAAGCACAAGGATGACACGATTTTTTTGTGCCAAAAATAAATGAACTGTTGGTATGGTCAAATTATGTATTGTTGGCAAAGCCGGTTAATTGGAATACTATGTTCAACTCTTTAGAGTGCTTTAAAAGGAACCCTGTTTTCAATGAATGCTGTAATTCAGGCGCAGGCTCGACGCTATGATGATTTTCTGCACTATCTCATCAGTCATGAAAAGTTAAGTGAACACGAACTCAGGCGACTGAAGCATTTGCAGCAAAGTACGGATGAGGCCATTCCTCAGTTAATGATCAAACTGGGATTATGTTCGGAAGTCGATGTGAGCGATGCTTTATGCTCGGTCACCGGGCTGGAAAAAATAACCAGCGATCAGTATCCATTGGACAATCCTTTATCAGAGCGTATTCCAAAGCGTTTTCTGCAGCAATATCATGTGGTTGTCTTATCGGATGATGAACAAGGTGTCACCATTGCCACGATGAATCCACTGGATGATTTTGTTTTAGATGCCATCGCATTGGCTCTTGGAAAACCATTATTTTTAAAAATCGGACTGCAGTCCGATATCGATAAGGCCATTGCTTTACAATTTGGTGAACAAAGATCAGAAATGGATCAACTGCTGGCAGATGAGGAAAACAATGATGTCGACAGTGAAGACCTTGAGCATTTGAAAGATCTCGCCAGTGAAGCCCCTGTCGTTAGAATGGTGAATCTGGTTTTACAAAAGGCGATAGAGCTGCGTGCATCTGACATTCATATTGAACCGTTCGAGCAGGCCTTAAAAGTTCGGCTCCGGGTCGATGGTGTGTTACAAAATATCGAGGAATTTCCAGTCTCTTCAGCTGCAGCCGTTTTGTCGCGCATCAAAATTATGGCCAAACTTGATATTGCCGAACGCCGCTTGCCGCAAGATGGGCGGATCAAGCTGAAAATGCTGGGCAAGGAACTGGATTTGCGCGTTTCAACCATTCCGACCCTGTATGGCGAAAGTGTGGTGTTACGTTTATTAGATAAGGAAAATATCGTGCTGGATTTTTCCGCACTCGGGTTTTCCGGCCAACATTCGACGCAATTTTTCTCAGCTTTGGCCCAACCACATGGCATTATTCTGATTACCGGGCCAACCGGCAGTGGTAAATCGACCACGCTTTATACCGCCTTAAAACAGTTGAATACGGCTGAGCGTAAGATTATCACGGTTGAAGACCCTATCGAATATCAGCTAGAAGGGGTCAATCAGATCCAGGTCAAACCTCAAATCGGACTTAGTTTCGCCTCTGCTTTACGATCCATTGTCAGACAAGACCCGGATGTCATCATGATTGGCGAAATGCGTGACCTGGAAACGGCACGCATTGCCGTGCAATCGGCTCTGACCGGGCATCTGGTGTTATCGACACTGCATACCAATGATGCGGCGGGCGGGGTAACGCGGTTGCTGGATATGGGTCTGGAAGAGTATCTGATCAGCTCAACAGTCAATGGAATTTTGGCCCAGCGCCTGGTCAGAGTACTCTGCGAACATTGCAAACAGCCTTATCCAGCACCAGGCAAGTTGATAGAAGAATTACAGCAAAAAGGATTGATTGAACAACAAGAGCCTATGTTATATAAGGCAACAGGTTGCCAGCATTGCGGGAATATTGGCTATCGGGGGCGGCAGGCGATTATTGAATTTTTACCGATGTCGGCGACAATCAAACAACAGGTCATGCAACATGAACAGGCCAGAATCATTCAGCAACAAGCCATCAAAGAAGGCATGCGAACCTTGTATGAAGATGGCTTAATGAAAGTTATGCAAGGTATAACGACACTGGAAGAAGTTCTGCGAGTGACATCGGAAAAATAATGCCGTTGTATTCTTATAAGGCCGTCAATACGCAAGGCGAAATTGAACAAGGCCAAAGTCATGCGAGCACTGAGCAAGCCATGCTGGAGCAATTACAGCAAAAAGGCTGGATTCCGCTCGAAATTCATAAACAGGGTGAAAAAAAATTCTTAGGCATTCGGTTTTCTGACGCCGCTATTAAACTGTCTGACAAGGATATTCTGATTTTTACCGATGAACTGGCGACACTGCTGTCATCGGGGTTACCATTGGATCGGTCGTTACGGATTTTAATGGACTTGACCCGGGAAAATAAAATATTGAACCGGATCATTGGCCAGGTTTTGCACGAGGTGAAAGGCGGGGCTTCCCTGGCCGATGCACTGGAACAACAGCCAGGGTTATTCGGTCGTTTTTATCTGAATATGATCCGGGCTGGCGAAACGGGTGGCGATCTGGCCGAAGTTCTAAAGCGCCTGGCAGTTTATCTGGAACAAAACCAGGCATTAAAAAACAGCGTGGCGACAGCGCTGATTTATCCTGCAATTTTACTAATCATGTCGTTGTCATCTTTGTTTGTTATGCTGACCTTTGTTGTGCCGCAGTTCAGTGAAATGTTTGAATCGGCCGGAAAAGCATTGCCTTTGCCGACACAAATTGTTGTCGCATTGGCTGATTTTTTACAGCGATGGTGGGGGGTGCTACTGTTTTTTCTGGTGGCTATGGGGGTTTATTTCAGACAGCAATGGACTGACCCTGACCAAAGAAAAATATGGGATGCCCGTCTTTTAAAGTGGCCATTGTTGGGTGAAATCCTGGTGCAGAAGGAAATGGCTAATTTATCTCGTACACTGGGAACATTATTAGGCAATGGTGTCTCCATGCTAAAGGCTCTGTCGATCGTTCGGGAAACAGTTTCAAATAGCGCGGTCGCCGACACGTTGGATACGGCGTTATTACAACTGAAACAGGGCAAAAGTCTGTCGGCGGCAGTAGCGGAAAGTGCGTTTTTTCCTCAGCTTGCGGTGCAGATGATTCGCATGGGGGAAGAAAGCGGTCGGTTGGACGAAATGCTGCTGCGGCTGGCAGATAATTACGACAAACATCTGCGGACAGCGATTGAACGGATGCTGGCTTTGTTGGAGCCGGCGTTGATTATAATTTTAGGCTTAATGATTGCCGGTATTATCGTGTCTATTTTACTGGCAATCCTGAGTGTAAATGATTTGGCTATTTAAAGAGGCATGCATGAAAGATTGGCGACATAAACAACAGGCAGGTTTTACCTTGCTGGAGTTATTAGTAGTATTAGGCATTATTGCGTTATTGGCCGGTATCGTCGGGCCGCAAGTAATGAAGCACATGGGGGCGTCCAAAAGCAAAACTGCGCGGGTACAGGTTGAAGACCTGTCAGCCGCCTTGGATATGTACAAGCTGGATAATGGCCGTTATCCAACGACGGAGCAAGGTCTGGCTGCTTTGGTGACAAAACCTGCCGACAGTAAATCCTGGAACGGCCCGTATTTACGTAAGGCGAAAATTCCCAAAGATCCGTGGCAACAGGATTATCATTATGCATCTCCCGGTGAACACGGAAAATTTGATCTTTATACCTTGGGTGCGGATAACAAACCCGGCGGTGAAGGGGAAGATCAGGACATCAATAGCTGGGAATGAAAGCTGCCTGCAGTATAAAAGGATTTACCCTGCTGGAGCTGGTGATTGTGTTGTTTATCGTTGTTTTGGCCGTTGGCGCCATCAGCATCAATATTGCTAACGGCAATCCAGCATCACAAATCAAGGCCGCTGCCAGAGATATGGCGTCGGCATTGCGCTATGCGCGAGGACAAGCCTTGATAAGCCGCAGGCCGGTCTGGGTCAGCATCAACCTGATTGATAACAGTTATCGGGTCAGTGATCGGGAAAAAAAATTTACATTGCCTGAATCAATGCGCTTAACCTTAACGCTGGCTGAGAATACCGTTAAGAATAAAGAGGGGCGAGTGGTGTTTTATCCAGACAGCTCGTCCAGCGGCGGCCGCATCGAGCTGGAACAAGGCGGTTTTTATCAGCGCATTGATATCAACTGGCTAAATGGTAATGTGACAATCGCCGATGAATAAAAACAAGGGCTTTTCGTTGCTGGAAATACTTGTTGCCTTCAACATCATGGCGATTGCCTTGAGTGTGTGTTTGACTATATTTTCGCAAGGCGTCAATAATGCAGGCGTAGCCGAAAATTATACCCTGGCGACACAGTTGGCCGAGTCCTTGTTGGCTTCAACCGGCATAGAAACAGCACTTGAAGTGGGGCAAAGCGATGGTGTCGTTCTGAACCGCTTTCATTGGCAAGTCAAGATTGAAGAAGCATTTACCGACAGCGAATCCAGTCTGCTTTTGTATGCCGTACATGTCAGCGTCAGCTGGGGCGACGAGGGTCGTCAACTGCTATTGACCGAACTTAAAACCCGCCCCCGGAAAAATGCCTTGTAAACAACGTGGCTTTACCTTGCTTGAAGTGTTGTTGGCGATGTCGCTGCTCAGCATCATGATGGTATTGTTGTTTGCCAGTTTAAGCACCAGTGCTCGAAGTTGGAATCTGGGTGAACAGAAGATTGCCCGGGTCAATGAAAAAGCGGTGACCTATGGTTTTTTTAAACGCTATTTAAGCAATGCGAGGCCGCTTTGGGGGCGTGATGAGGGAAAACGTGTCTTTATGTTTCAAGGGCAGATACAATCGGTAAAATTTGTGTCTGATATGCCATTAAGTTCTGCCTATAAAGGCTTGCAACAGTTTGAACTGTATCTGGATAAACATAATAACAATCAACGCTTGATGGTTGCGGTGAAGCCTTTTTCTTTTCAGGAAAACAGCGAAATTAAAGCACAGCCGCAAATTTTATTGACACAGATAACATCGTTCGAAGTACATTATTTTGATGCTGGCGCACAGGACTGGGCGGAGCAATGGCTGGATAAAGAGACCTTGCCCGTGTTGGTTAAAATCAGTGTTGAACTGGCTGATCATAGCCCCTGGCCGCCGATGATTTTCGCCTTGAAGCGTGCCGGTGTGCTGCATGATAAGCGAATGCCGAATATGGGGTTATGAGAAAATCCTGTTCCGGTGTTGCTTTGGTTATTGTCATTTGGGTGCTTTCCTTATTGACCCTGATGGCGGGTAGTTTTGCCTTGACCATGCGTCGGGAAACCGCAGTGACGATTTCGATGCGTGATCATGCGGTGATTCAGGCGTTGGCACAAAGTGGCGTCAGTATGGCGAAAAAAATGCTGTTACACACTGATAAAAACAAACAATGGCATGATGATGGCAGTCTTTATCAGTTCAGCTTACAAAATGCCGTCATTCGGGTGAAAATTTTATCAGAAGCCGGGAAGTTCAATTTGAATAAAGTGGATGCTGTAACGCTAAGACAGATTATGGCGCAGACCGACCTTAGCCAGGCCGCTCAACAGGCTTTAGTCAGTGCCATTCTGGATTGGCGTGATGTCGATGACCTGGTGCGTATCAATGGTGCGGAAAAAGAGGAATACGAGGCGGCTGGATTGCCCTATGGCCCTGCCAATCAGCCATTTAGATCCATGCAGGAATTGCAACAGGTTCTAGGTATGACACCGATGGTTTATCGGCAACTGAAAAAGCTATTCAGTCTGTATAACCCACACCCTAAGGTTAATCTGGCCGTAGCTGATAAAGCGGTATTGTCCATCGTGACGGGGCTGGATGCTAAAACCCTTGATGATTATCTCAGGCAACGGGCCGAAAATCACAGGCAAGGGCTACCGCCTCCGCCGTTACCCGGCAATTCAATCAACAATAGCGCCAGTTCTGGCTCGTTAGCGTCCAATACCTTTCAGGTTATCGTGCAAGTAAAAACTGATCAAGGTCTGGAAGGTGGCATCAGTGTTATTATGCAAAAAAATCAATCACAGGAAAAACCGTTTCAACTGCTGGATTGGGAAGAGCTTTATGATTATCCTGGATTTTTCAACGACAACATGGACAGTTTGGTCATAAACCATGAATCTGAATAAAGAAATTCAATTCGACCTGAAAGCTTTTTTTCGTTGGTGGGGGCAGGGCTTGTTGGCCTGGATACCCGAAAACATCACATCCAGGCTGTTTGGACAGGCTGAGACTGTTGTTTTACAGGCCGAACCGGAAAAGCTGGTCATTTATCGCTTTAAAGCCGGTAAAAAACAACGATTGGCAGATCTTGACCTCAATCATCTGGCTCAGCAATATGCTGACTTAAAGCAGAAATTTCCAGAATTGGATAAAGCGCGTTTTGTTTTGTCATTGAATAGTGGCCAGGCATTGGAAAAAGAGCTGATATTGCCGGCTGCAGTCAAGCCTAACTTGATGCAGGTCATACAATTTGAACTGGATAAATATACGCCGTTCAGCGCAGAACAGGTGTATTTTACCGCGCAGCTTTTACGGCAAGAAACACCGGGAACTATCACCGTATTGCTGGCTTTAACGCCACGTTCAAGCTTCGATACACTCTATTCGCAAATTATTGTGGCAGACATTCCGGTCGATTGGGTCGAATGTGACTATCATCCGGATACCGGCTATCGTTATAATTTGTTGCCTGTGGATAAACAACGGACAAAGAACCGCTTTATGCGTGGCTTAGTCGGTGGACTGGGCGTTATGACAGGGTTGCTTGCACTGGGATTATTTATCTTGCCGGTTCTGGTGGGAGAAGGGCAGGTCGAAGCACTTCGCCAACAATTGAAACCATTGCAAAGGAAAGTTGAAAAGATACAACTGCAACAACAGGAAATTGACCGCTTATTGGCAGAAACGCAGAAGCTTGTCGGGTTAAAACAATCCATTCCCACACTAAATGAGATTTTATTTCATTTGACTCATCTGTTACCGGATAACACCTGGCTAACTCATTTCAAATTACAGAACGACTCAATCCAGATTCAAGGGCAGTCAGGAACAGCATCCAATCTGATAGAAATTCTGGAATCATCACCTGTATTTGAAAATGTACGTTTTATTTCGCCCTTAACCCAAGACAAGCGAACGGGCAAAGAGCGTTTTCAGATCAGCGCTCAGGTAACCAAAAGGAGCTTCACGGATGAATAAGGGTATCGCAATTCAACGCTGGCTGGCACTGGGACTATTGATTTTTGTTTTAGCGGCGTTAAGTCTTGTGGTGATCATTCCATTGCTGTCACAGGGTTTAGCTTATCAGGAACAAAAACAGGAGTTGCTCTTCCGGCGGCAAAAGATGCACCAGATTGCCGCTAAAGAAGGCGCGATCGAGGCGCAACTTGAACAGTTGCAACAGCAATTCAAACAACAAGGTTATTTTAGCCGTTATGAGACGGCGGCCTTGGCTTCCGCCGATCTGCAAAAATTCGTCAAAGCATTGATTGCCGATGCTGGCGGACAGTTAAACAGTACTCAGGTTCTGCCCATGCGGGAACGAGACGGCTTAACTGAAATCGTGTTACAAGTCAGAATGAAAGGCGATATCACGGTATTGCGCGATGTTTTGCATGGCATTGAAACCTCAATTCCGGTAAAGATGATTAAACAGCTTGATATTCGACCTGTTCGAGGGAAGCGTAACCGTAAAACCCGAAAAATTGAACCGAGTAATCAATTAAACATCCGTTTTCAGGTCGTCAGCTTTCTGAGGCAGCAATCATGAAAAACAGCCTGATTAAACTATTATTGCTGGCTTCATTTCTATTACTGGGGCTGTTGATATTAGAATGGTTCTGGCTAAACCACGTTGAAGAGGATGAGGTGATTATTCAACCGGCAAGTACGGAAAATCAGATTCGGCTGCCTGACAGTGAGTTTACTCAATTGCCGTTCGACAATTATCAGGAAATTGTTATGCGGCCGCTGTTCATTGAAGGTCGGCGGCCGATAGAAGGTGGCGGTGATGATGACAGCATTGCTGCGATATCCAATGATATTAAGCAATTTGCATTGATGGGTATTTACACGATTGAGAATAACCCCATCGCGTTAATAAAAGACCAGGCTAATGCGGATCAGTATCTGAAAAAAGCGGTAGGCGATGAGATCGCAGGCTGGACGATCAAACAGATTCTTACCGACCGGATAGTCATTGGGCGCTCAGGACAAACGCAGGAAATTGAACTCAGAAAACCGAAGCCTAGAAAACTGAGATCTACAAAACATCCATTCCGGTTGCCGGCAAATAAAACAGGGCGCCGGCTGCCAACAAAACCGAACCCACTGAATAGCCTATAAAAACGTCAAACTCTATGAAAACCTTTCACTCTTATTTTGCGTTAGCTCTATTTTTATCCGGTTGTGAATTACTCGGCCCGGAGTTACACCATAAAATACCCTTGCAAGCGCTTGATGTTGAAGCAGAAGGCAGTCACCAGGAAGATACCGATACATTGCAATCATTGCGCAATGACATCAGCGAAAGCGAACAACAGAACGTTTTGCGGGCGGAATTGTATCCAGGAAATGGACGTTTTTTCAGCCAACCAACTGGAGCTGCGAAACCCTCTGTCGTTGCAGCATCCGGTGAATTTAATTTAAATTTTGATGATGCCGATTTAGGTGAAGTCAGTAAGGTTATCCTGAGCGATATTTTGCACGAAAATTATGTATTGAGTCCTAAAGTTGCTGGCAGCGTGACCTTACAGACGACAAAACCCTTGACCCGTGAGGAGTTATTGCCCACCCTTGAAATGTTACTTGAAATCAATAATGCGGCATTGATTTTTCAGGAT
>CAYUAE010000014.1:0-23412 GCA_964442675.1 uncultured Methylomarinum sp. | reverse complement strand
TTAGCAACCTTGTCTTTTATTATTTTCATATACCCTCCTCTATTACTAGAGAATTATGTGTAAAGACTTTCTGATTTTACTCAGATTCGTTTATTTTTTTATTGACTACTAGGTAGCATCATCAGCGATGAAGTCAGTTTTTGCAAACCACTTACCGAAGAAATGCCACAAGAAGTAGATAATAATTGATACGAAAGCCGAGAAGAATGCTGATACTGGAGCAACGTCTTTACCGAAAGTTCTCAAAGTACCTTTCTCAACCATTCTGATGTACTCAGGAGTACCAGTACGAACATAGTGATAACCTTGTAAATCAGCCAAAGTCATCATCATACCGTTATACTCTACAGGTACGTGAAATGGTGCAATTACCGGCCAGTTGCCTGGGTAGAACAGCAGACCATAAGCCATGCCGCCAACGACAGCAGTCAAAGTCATTGAACCGCCCAACATCAGAACAACGTCCAGTACGATTGCGCCTGGCAGTAACTGTGAAGGGAATACGAAGTTTACTGGGAAATAAGTCCATCCCCAGAAGTTCAGATAACGGTTGATCCACTCACCTAACAGCAGTGCCAACACAGAAACTGTTGCACCGATAGGCAGACGGTATCTCCACCACAGACATGCTTGAACAGCAGCCGGGAAAGTAATTGAAACGATTGGCGCTACGGTTACCCATAAACGTCTATCTTTCCAGTCTGTCCAGAAATCCCAGTCACCACCGGTCAGCATGTAGTGAATGTGATAACCACCCAGAACGGCAGTAAATAATGTAAAAAGAATCATCCAGTCTAACGTACGTGAAACTTGAACCGCTTCAGCACGAGAGCGTACAGCTGATTGAGATGCGCTCATTAGCTTACCTCCTAAAAATTAAAATTATATTTTTTATTACTATCTTTTAATCACCCTCTCCCATATGGGAGAGGGATGACTGGAGATAGTATTTATTACCGAACTTAGCTTATGCCAAGTCTTTTTTCAGTAATTTAGTCAAAGCCATTACTTCAGTATTTACAACACCCATAATAGCCAGAGCCGCCCATCCAAAGAATACGAAACCGTAATGCAATGGAGCAACGAACAACTCTTCCATAAACCAGAAAGTGTGTCCCCATTCGTTCAGACCAACATTTGGCAGAATCATGAAAGGACCAATAACTGCAACCATGTACATCAGGTGTAAACCTTCGTGATAAGTAGGCAGTCTGGTTTTAGCATACAAGAATGCCGCAACACCAGTGATGATGTAGATTGGGTATGACAGATAGAACTCGATGATGTGACTTGGAGTAAAGTCAGTATCACGAACGATTGTTTGATGCCAAGTACCGTCTTGCTCTGTGAAGTAAGAAGCACCCCAGTAGATAGCCCAACCGTAACATACTAACCATGTCCAGTGAGTGAAGTGTCTTCTTAACTCTTCACGAGGAGTGATTGACATTACTTTACGATCACGAGTTTTCCATAACCAACCCCAAAGAGCTGAAGCAATAACAACTTCCAATACCAGCTCAATGTACAGCATGTTCATCCAGTATGTTTCGAACTCAGGTGCGAATGAGTCTAAACCTGCAGACCATCCATAAACACCTTCGTACCAACGAATGAATGAATAAAATACCAAATATAATAAGATACCTAAAGTCAGGTTTCTTTTATTTAATAGCGGTGCTTCCGCAGCATCAGCTTTAACTGACTCAGTTGTAGCAGCCATTTCTACCTCCAAAAAAATTATAAAAATCCCCGAAAATTCGGGAGTTCTTGGTTTTTTCCTTATTGAACTTTCACCAAAACAATGAAGAAAGTTACCCGCTGTCCTTAATGGGTATTTGAGAGTCTACCAGTTTGATATTTGATGTCAATATTTTGATTTCAAATTTTTCACAATTTCTGTTTATGCTGTATAAACACATCTTGTGCTGACTTAACGACTCTCTTATATTGTTATGATACTTCTTTTTTTATCATACCTGTATGTTTTTCCTTCACAGCGCAAACAATACCGAAAGTTTACTCGCCCATTTGTCCACTGTTTTTCGCGCCCGACCTCTTGGTTCTTTTTTCGATCGCGAATGCTTTTTAATCCAGAGTCTCGGTATGGAACGCATGTTATCGCAGTATCTGGCACAAGAATTTTCCACCTGGTGTCATTTTGAATTTCTGTTTCCAGCAAACTTTTTTGCCACATTGACTCGGCTGTTAGCGCCATCCCCGACCACGGATTATTTTGACCGCGCCATCCTGACCTGGCGTATTGAATCTCTTTTGCGGACTATTGACGGCCCCGTGTACAACCCATTACAAATTTATTTACAACCCCCGAACCTGCCGCTCAAACGTTTTCAACTCGCACGCTCATTAGCCGCATTATTCGATCAATATCAAATCATGCGCCCCGACATGCTGGAAGCCTGGCAAAACGATGAGACTTTCTATCAAAGTGCTCATGAAGCCTGGCAGCGAGCGCTGTGGCGAGAAATTTGTGCTATACAAGGCAGCCACCATCGCGGCGCACTATGGCTACAACTTATTGAAACGTTAGGCAGTACGCCTGCCGATCAATTACACGGCAAATTACCCAAACGTATTTCCATCTTTGGTATTCACAGCCTTCCACCACTGTTTTTAGAATGCCTGCAAGCGCTGTCTCGGCATTGTGATATTCATCTCTATCTATTATCGCCCACGCAAACCTACTGGGCCGATTTACCGGGAAAATTTCAGCGGGCAGAACAAGAGTCCTTGTTGGATGCTCACCCGCTTCTGGCCACACTCGGCCAGCAAGGCCGTGAATTTCAACAACTTATCCTGGAACAGTTACAGTTTGATTCCGACTTTGAAAGTTTTGCCGAACACAAGACTGAAACACTCTTACAGCAGTTACAAAACGATATCCTCAACAATACGGCCTCTATTACGCCCAAACTGCAAGATGACTCGATCAGCATCCATTCCTGCCATTCCCGTTTACGCGAAACTGAAGTCATCAAGGATCAAATCCTGGCCGAACTGGAAAACGACAACAGTCTGAATTTACGCGATATTGTCGTGATGGCGCCGGATATTCAACTGTATGAGCCTTTTATCAATGCAGTTTTCAACGATATACAACATAGCATCGCCGACCGCAACCTGCGACTGAGCAACCCAATCCTCGACACACTGCTGCAATTTCTACATCTTTGTCAAAGCCGCTTCGGCTGGCAGGAAGTGCTGGATTTACTCGAGCAACCCAGCGTTTACCCCCGCTTTGGCCTGAATGAGGCCGACCTTGACCGCATTCGCCACTGGATCGCCGATACCCGAACGCGCTGGGGTCAGTCTGGACAGCACAAATCAGCGCTAGGCCTGCCCCCACTCGAGCAAAACACCTGGCAACACACCCTGAACAGACTGCTGATGGGCTATGCCTGTTCAGACCCCGAGCAATTTATTGAAGAGACACTGCCGTATCCGCATATCGAAGGCCTTTCGGCAGAAACGCTGGGCGGCCTCAATGATTTCCTGCAACTTTTATTTCATGCCAGCACAGAACTGCAAACCGACATGCCGCTGGCAGACTGGCAACAACGGCTGCTTGAATATACCGCGCTATTGACCGATGAAAACCTCGCTCAGGAAAGGCTGCAATTACACGAACTGGTGCTGCAACTCGCTCACTTTGCAGAAATTCACTCACATCCTGTCAGCCTGGATGTCATTATTCACTGGCTTGAAACGACTTTGTCCGAGCAAAAAACAGCACAAGGCTTCCTGCGCGGCCATTTAACCTTTTGCTCCATGCTGCCCATGCGTGCCATTCCGTTCAAAGTCATCGCCTTACTCGGCATGAATGATGGTGAATTTCCGGCGCAGGACCGGACGCCGGCATTTGATTTGCTGGCGAATAATTATCGTATCGGCGACCGCTCAAGACGTCACGACGACCGCTATCAGTTTCTGGAAACCCTGCTGTCGGCACGAAAAAAACTGATCATCAGCTATATCGGACAATCCTTACAACATAATGACGATATTCCGCCTTCGGTTATCATCAGCGAACTGATCGATGTCTTGCAAAAAGACTACCAAATCGCTGAACCTGTGATAAAACATCCTCTCCAGGCCTTCAGCCCACGCTATTTCGATAACAGTCACCCACAACTCTTCAGCTTTGACTCGCGCCATTGCAATACGGCCACACAATTACTGCACGCTGATAATAACCACCAGCCGTGGTGGCAAGGCGAAGTCGATGCACCACCCACACAGACCATTGAAATCAGCGATTTAATGGCCTTTTTCCGTCATCCACAAAAGTACTTTCTGCAACGTCAGCTGGACCTGCGCATCACCGAAATACAAAAAGCCACCGAAGAACGCGAACCGTTTGCACTTGAGCCGCTTGACCGCTACAGCATCAAACAGGAATGGCTGGACTGCCTGCTTCACAAAAAACCTTTCCCGCTCAAAAAATTGCAGGCCGAAGGCCGCTGGCCACAGGGCAACCCCGGTAAAATACAATTTCAACACATGCAGCCTGCGATTCAAACATTTGCCGAGCAGATTCAGCAACTCAAGCCAGGCGAGGCCATACCCGCTCAAATGCTGGATTTTCAATTCAATGGCTATCGCATCGTCGGCAAACTCGACAACCTTTACACCCATGGCAGCCTGATCTATCGCCTAAGCGCTTTAAAAGGCAAGGATTTCATGCAAGCCTGGCTGCATCATCTGCTCATCAATCAGGTCACACCACAACTCACTTATTTGATCAGCGAAGACCATACGCTCTGCTTTAAACCGGCAACCGATAACTCAGTCTTGGCACAGCTGCTACAGTTGTACATTCAAGGCCAAAGCCGACCCGATGTTTTTTTTACCGAAGCGGCCTTCCTTTATCTGCAACAAAGCATGAAACCAAAAGCAAAAATCCCGCCGCTTGCATACAGCATAAAACGCTTATCCGAAAATCTGCAACATGAGCCGGAACTACGCCAGCTTTATCCTGACCAACTGGCGCTGGAAACTGTACTCAACCAGGATTTTGCAGACCTGTGTGAAGCATTATTATTGCCTGCATGGAAACACAGCCATGATATTTAAACCGTTTAACGCGACCGAAACCCCACTTACAACCGGCATCAACCTGATCGAAGCCAGCGCCGGGACAGGTAAAACCTACACCATCGCCATGCTGATTGTGCGTTTTATCGTCGAACAAGGCCTGTTAATCGAGCAACTTTTGATTGTCACCTTCACTAAAGCTGCGACAGAGGAGCTCAAAGACCGCATCCGCGCCCGTCTGGTCGAGGCTAAACAGGCGTTAGACAACACGCCTGGCCCGGCGCATGACAGCAGCCTCCATGACTGGCTACACAGCCTGGATATTGATTCACAAACGCTTCGCACCCGGCTCAATCTGGCCTTGATGAATATCGACCAGGCCGATATTTTCACCATTCACGGCTTTTGTCAGCGTATCTTGACCGAACATGCGCTGGAGAGCGGCCAGCTTTTTAACTGCGAACTTACAGAAGACATCAAACCGATACAACAACAATGCAGCGACGATTTCTGGCGCCAACAACTGTACAATCGTGACCCATGGGAAATCGCCATATTGACACGTCACTATGCCACACCGGATGATTTATTCGCAGCAATTTCACCGGTCAACCCCGAATACCAACTGCTGCCGGAAGTCGAGACGCTGGATACACTGTTCCAGCGTTTACGCAAACAGGCTAAATCACTGCCAAAGGCACTGGACAACATCTTTTCCGCATTGAGCGCGGCTCTTAGCGACAATAAATTTAAAAAAAATATTCTGGAAAACATACTGGAGAACAAAGACAGCTTTTATCAATGGGCGCAAGATGAAAGCATCACCATTCCTGACTTCTCAGCCCTGACTCGGGAAACCTTATTCAAAGGTTTGAATGGCAACAAATTGCGCGGCGATGACAAAAAAAACCAGTATCTCGATGAGCTTGGCCTGGAAACGACGCCGTTCTCACAGCTTCAACGCACGCTACAACACATCGACATCAGCTTTCGCCAAAATCTGTATTGCAGCCTTGTCAATGCGCTGCCCGCACGACTGGCACAACATAACCTGATGTCCTTTGACGATCTTATTACCCGGCTGGCGCATGCCTTGCAAGGCGACCAGAAACAGCATTTACAACAGGCGCTGCAACAACGTTACAAAGCGGCGTTTATTGATGAATTTCAGGATACCGACAGCAATCAATGGATGATTTTTTCCACCCTGTTTCAGGCCAGCGATCAATTTCTGTTTTTGATTGGCGACCCTAAACAAGCAATCTATAAATTCCGCGGTGCCGATATTTATTCCTATTTCACCGCACAAACCCAGGCACAACATTTATTTACTCTGCATAAAAACTGGCGCTCCCACCCCAGGCTGGTCGCGGCCGTCAATACCTTGTTCGAGTACCGGGAACATCCATTTTTATTCAAAGAACTCGCATTCAACCCGGTTGCTGCCGCCAAATCCGCCGATGATGGCGAAATCAGAAACAACACGGACCAGGTTGCCCCCTTGATTCTGGCGCAACTGGCCGAAAATGGCGGCAAACAACCGTACTGGACTAAAACTGCGGCCTCCGCAGCGATTCAGCAACATGTCGTCGCCGAAATCTTATCGCTGTTAAACGGCCAATACACGATTACCACAAAGAACCAGTCTCAAGCTGTCAAACCCAGTGACATCGCCATTCTGGTCAGAACCCATGCTCAGGCACAAGACTATCAACGCAGCCTGAACGATTACGGCATCCCTGCGATCGTCAACAGCAACGACTCGGTCTTTTCCAGTCAGGAAGCGCACGACCTTTATACCTTATTATCAGCGCTGGAACAGCCCGCTAACAGTGCCCTGCTGAAACAGGCCCTGGCATTGCACTGGTTCGGCCTCGATGGCCAGACATTTTACCAACTCAGCCAGGATGACATATTGCTGGAACAATGGATTATCCGCTTCCACGACTATCATCAACTATGGCAAAAAAGCGGCCTTCTGAGCATGATGACCGCCGTATTCAGCCATGAAAACATCATCACCCATCTTGCCCGACAACCACAGGCGGAAAGAATACTCACTAATATCAATCATTTGCTGGAGCTTGCCCAGCAGGCCGCTAACGAACACCATCTAGGCCCCAACAAAATTCTGGACTGGCTGCACCACGCCATCACCCAGAAAAGTCAGCAGAAGGAAGCACAGTTACGCCTGGAAAGCGATGAAAATGCAATAAAAATCATCACCCTGCACAGCTCCAAAGGGCTCGAATTTCCCATTGTATTCTGCCCGGTCTTATGGGATAGCGGCGGGCCGCAAAATGACAAAAAGCCGCTGCAATTTCACAAAGATGGTCAGATTTATGTCGATTTTGGCTCAGACGAACTTGAACAACATAAAGAGCTTGCCACAAATGAACAACAGGCTGAAGATATTCGCCTGTTTTATGTTGCCCTGACCCGGGCAAAATTTCGCTGCTACCTGCACTGGGCCGACGTCAGAACCAAAGATAAGCCCAATCAATCGGCTATGGGCTGGCTGCTGCAACTGGCTGAACAGGATTTTTCAGGCCAGCAACGCCTGTTACAATCTTTTGCTGAAAACAGCCCCGACAGCTTTGCCTACCAACTGCTCGATGCAAATATTGAAATCGACAGCCATTATCAGGTTCAAACACCGGAACAAACACTCGCCGCCCGTCGCCGTCTCCGGGATTTGTCCAGCCACTGGCAAATGAGCAGTTACACCGCCTTGTCGGCCTTGAGTATGTCCGACTCCCCTGATTTCCCCCAGGACAAAGCCGGCGAAAGCGATGATTTAATCGACGAAGAAGACATCGATTTATTACCCAAAGGGGCGCATACCGGGAATGTTTTACACGATATTCTGGAGAAAACCTGCTTTCAAACCTTGGCCAATGGCGACGACATCAGCCAGCAGCGCCAGCAAAGTTGCTTACGTTATGGCCTGTCGATGGAACAACCGGAAATCATCGACCGATTACTGCAAACCGCCGTCAATACACCGCTCAGCCATGATGACCCTGACTTCAAGCTGGCCAATATTCCGGATCATCACTGCATCAAGGAAATGCCATTTTATCTGGCCTTAAAAACCACTCAGATCGAGCACATTAACGCTATTTTAGCCGACTGCCCCGCTGTTCAGCCGCTATCGAGGCGAAAAATCAGCGGCTTTCTGACCGGCTTTATTGATTTGGTTTGCTGTTATAACGGCCGCTATTACGTCATGGATTACAAATCCAATGCTTTGAGCCAATACACACAGAGCGCCCTGACACAGGCCATGCGGGATCACAATTACGGATTGCAATACTGGCTCTATGCCTTAGTGCTGCATTACGCCCTTAAAAACCGCCTGCCCGACTATCAGTTTGAACAGCATTTTGGCGGCATCAAATATCTGTTTTTACGCGGTATGCAAGCAGAGCATCCTGAATCGGGCGTTTACAGCGACACCCCTGATCTGGAAACACTGGAAATGTTAGCCGAGCTGTTTTTCCCAAATCATGAGGCCATCACGACTGATTGAGTGCCTGCCAAAATGCCTGTTGCTGTTGAAAGCCCAAAACCGCCTGCGCCGCCTTGACCCCGGAAACGCTGACGCCATAAACGCCACCGCCAGGCGTTGTCCAGTGCCCGGCAAAATACAGCCCGGCTAATGACGACTGGTTTTGCACCCGCATCGGCCCGATTTGATCCGGCGCGACATCCCAGCCATAAGCTGCGCCTTGCTCGTTTGCCGTATAACGCTGCAAGGTCTGTGGTGAACCCCCTTCGATAAAGCAAATATGTTGCTTCAACCCCGGCACCCGCTGATCGGCCAATTCCAGCATCTCATCAATCACCTGTGCCTTGCGATCTCGCCAGCCGGGCTCTGATACAAACGGCATTAGCGTAGTCAACAGCAAAAGATGCCGACCATCCGCCGCCAGCCCCGGGTCCAGCAAGGTCGGCGTCGTAATGCTCAACCAGCTGACTTCGCCCTGACAGGTACGCTGATAATTTTTGTCATGATCAAAATCCGCATAACAAAAACACTCATGTCCGAGTTGCATCCGCTGCATATCCAGATCTGTCACGAGATACACCACGAAAACCGACAATGACGGCCGCATTTTTTGCATTCGTTGTAAAAAACGCCGCGAAAAATGCGCCTCACCGACCATTTTAAAAATAGTTTGTTTCATATCGGCATTGGACACAACACACGTTGCCGCAATGGTTTCGCCGTTTGTTTTCACGCCAGTCACCCGCTGGTTTTCAATCACAATCGTATCCACTCTTGCTTTAAACCGAACCTCGCCGCCATACTGCTCAATCGCCTTCACCAGTATATCAGCCAACGATTGAAAGCCCCCCTTGCAATAATAAGAACCATCAATCATATAGCCGATGAGCATAGTGGCCCAATAAACAAATGAGACTTTCCCCGGTGGCAACCCCAAATAAGGCCAATGACTGGCAAATACACCCAACACTTTGGGCTCGGAAATAAATTCGGCGGCGACATCCTTCAAAGTCGCTTTACGATAACGAAACAAGGCCGGTAGTTTTTTTTGCGCCGTGTCATAATCCATGCCGACCATCATTTCATCCGCAACCGTGATTTCTTCAGCAATTTTCCGGCATAAAGCCACCAATTTCTTTAAACCGGCTTTTTGCTCGGGAAAATCACGCCCTAAGCGTTCGACAAAAGCATCGGCCGTTTGTGGCAACGCCATTTCCAGGCCAGGATAAAACACATGACTGAACGGATTGACCGGGATGAATTCGATTTGATCATCGACGCCCAGTGTTTTCAGAATCTTATAAATAACCTGCCCGCCCGCATAGCCTTCCGGACCACAACCGCTGATCAAATGGACGCCGGCATCGAACCAATATTGTTTTCGCTTGAAACCATGCGCATAGCCGCCGGGGCGATCGTGCGCCTCCAGCAACAAGACCGTCTTGCCCGCTTTAGACAGCAGGGCTGCCGCCGCCAAGCCACCGATGCCACTGCCGATGACGACAACATCGTAACGCCTCACGACTGCGCTAACCCCAGTTTTTGCCAGAAAACAGGCGGCGATTGATAACACATTTCACCGCTGTCCATAGCGACGGCCACCTGACAGGTAAAGCCGCGGCACAAGCGTCGTCCGCTGTCCTTATCCTGAATGGTGTAGTGTATTTTCATCCGGTTTTCCCATTCCAGCAAACGGCAATGCACCCGGATTTTTTGTCCAAAGCGAACCGCGTGAGCATAACGAATATGCACTTCGATAATCGGCCAAACGTAACCTGTCTGCCGCATGACCTGGTAGCCGTAGTCGATTTTATCCAACAAGGCGCAACGCGCGATTTCAAAATATTTCAAATAATGTCCGTGCCAGACAATTTCCATCGAATCGACATCAAAAAACGGCACCTCCAGTTCGACATCGGCTTCCAGTTTGATTTCACTCATAAAGGCTCCAATGTTGCGCGCGAATCAATTCGACACCTTGCCGCAATGCAGCCTCCAGCGCCCTGTCCTGTTCCAGAAAAGGAAAAAATGCCGCTACCTGACGACAGGTTTGCTGCAATGACTTGCTTAGAACCACCTGTTCCCCGCGCAAATTCACTGCCTGTACCGAGGCCATCAACATTGCTGCAGTCACCTGTTCGGTCAACTCCAGCACCCGGATGCAATCGCGCGCGGCAATCGTGCCCATGCTGACCTTATCCTGGTTATGACATTCGGTAGACCTGGAAAAGACGCTGGCCGGCATGGTCAGTTTTAACGCCTCCGCTGTCCACGCCGATACCGCGATGTGCAGAGCCTTAAAACCATGATTCAGGACTTTCTGATCACCAGTTGCACCGGACAGATTGGCTGGCAAACCATGATTGAATTTTGGATCGGTCAATTGCGCCATTTGCCGGTCCAGTAAATCCGCCATATTGGCCACCGCAGTTTTCATACTGTCCATCGCAAAGGCAATATGACCGCCATAAAAATGGCCACCGTGCAGCACATGCTCACCTTCTGCATCGATAATCGGATTATCATTAGCGCTGTTTAACTCGTTTTCGATAAATTGCCGCCACCACGGCAACGCATCTTCCACCACACCAATAACATGCGGTGCACAGCGGATGGAATAGCGATCCTGCAAGCGGGTGTCATTACGTGGCGTTTCTGTCGTAATATGCAGGTCTCCCCGAATCCGCATCGCCACTTTAATTTGGCCCTGATGCGGTTTGACCGAAAACAGTTTTTCGTCAAAATGATACGCATTGCCCAGCACCGCAACCGAGACCAGGCTGGTAATTCGTGTGCATAACTGGGCCAGATAATGCGTGCGCTGCCAGGCCAGGCAGGCGACTGCCGTCATCACCGCCGTACCGTTCATCAGCGCCAGGCCTTCCTTAGGCTTCAGCGTCAATGGCGTTATCCCCGCCTGTTGCAAAGCACGCTCGGCAGAGCACTTTTCGCCTCGATACACGACCTCGCGCTCACCTGCCAGCACAGCAGCCAGATAAGACAGCGGAGTTAAATCGCCACTGGCGCCGACCGAACCTTCCTGCGGTATCAGGGGCAAAATATCATGCTGCAGCAATTGTACAATCTGTTGCAACAAACGATAGCGCACACCGGAAAAACCCTGCGCCAGACTCTGCAACCGCACCGCCAGAATCGCCCGCGTTTGTGGTGCAGAAAAATAATCCCCCAGCCCACAACCGTGAAAAGTGTACAGATGCTTAGGCAATTCGTGAACCTGATCTAACGGCACCGCAACGGTGCAGGAGTCGCCATAGCCTGTGGTGACACCATAAACCACGCCTTCTTCTCGCAATAACTGATCGATAAATTCCGCACCACGATCTATTCTGCGCACAAAACCGGCATCATCGCTTAGTTGCACACATTGTTTTTGTGTCGCAATCTGCCAAATATCTTCGATCGTCAGCGCCTGGCCATCAATCCTCATTGCTCACTCGGTATCCTTAGCTTTGCCAAAAATCATAAAAATTAAACCATTGTAATGGCGCTTTTTTCACATAACGCTGCAAAACGGCGCTATATTTTTGCACACAGGTCGTAATCGCCTGCTGCCGCTGTTTTCTTGAAAACGATAGTTTGTCACTGAACGCATCAAAATAAATATGATGCATACCCTGCTGTTTAATGCAGAACAGGGTAAAAACCGGACATTTCAACAGCGACGCCAGAATAAATGGACCTTGCGGAAACGTTGCATCTTCACCTAGAAACGGGGCCTCGGAGATACGTCCCTGGCCTGTCACCGGCACCCGATCTGCGGCGATAATAACCAATTCACCCGCATTGATTTTATCCTCCAGCAGCATCGCTGTCGCCGCATTGATTTCGGTCACTTGAATCAGGTTCATGCGGCTGCCGCCTGCGGCGTATTCATTCAACACCCGGTTAAATTTCTCGGCATGACGGGTATGCACCAGTACATTGACCGTCACCCGCTTTCCCATCCAGGCCACAACCCGACACACTTCCAGATTACCCAGATGCGAGCCTAACATCAACACGCCCTGTCCTTGACTGAGATAAGCCTGCACCGCGTCACGACCATGATAATGCACATCGCTCATCGACAAGGCACCGCTCCAGGCCGCCAGTTTATCAATCATGGCATTGGCGAAGGCCATAAAATGCAAATAGCTGCCCAGTCGGCCGGTTTTTATCTTCAAGTCTGGAAAAACAGTATGCACACGCTGCAAATAGCGCTGGCTGGCCTGACGTCCTGTACGGTTAATCAGCCAATAATAACTGACGACAGGATACAGAAATATTTGTAACGGTTTGCGCCCGAACAACAAATAGACTTTCAACAAAAAATGCATGCCCCAGACAATGCCGTGCTCCTGCATCTGTGCCCAGTGTCTCATACGCGAAGCGTTTAACAAGCGCTGATCAATGCGCTTCATCCCAGTTTTTACCCACGCCGACTTCAACCAGCAATGGCACATCCAGTTCCGCCGCCGAGCACATTTTATCGCGAATGATGTCGATACAGTCATCGATCTCGGCCTCGGCAATTTCAAAAACCAGCTCATCATGGACTTGCATGACCATCTTGACATCAGGCGTTTGCTGTAAAATCCACTGATCGGTCGCAATCATCGCACGCTTGATAATATCCGCCGCCGTCCCCTGCATCGGCGCGTTAATCGCAGTGCGTTCGGCGTACTGGCGGCGCGCGGCATTGCGGGATTTGATTTCCGGCAAATACAGCCTTCGTCCGAACAAGGTTTCAACATAGCCTTGCTCATGGGCTTGCTGGCGAATTTTATCCATATAGGCTTTAACCCCCGGGTAACGCTCAAAATATAAATCGATATATTCCTGCGCCTGATTCCGGGGCAAGCCGAGTTGCTGCCCTAAACCGAAGGCAGACATGCCATAAATCAAACCAAAATTGATGGCCTTGGCCGAGCGCCTGAGGTCTTGCGTGACCTGCTCAAGTGGCACGGCAAAAACTTCCGCCGCCGTCGCGCTATGAATATCAATGCCTTGCGAGAAAGCGTTCAGCAAACCTTCATCACCGGACAAATGTGCCATGATGCGCAATTCAATCTGGGAATAATCGGCGGCAACAATTTTATAGCCCTCCTGGGCGATAAACGCTTGCCTGATCTTGCGCCCTTCCTCGGTACGAATCGGAATATTTTGCAGATTGGGATCCGATGAGGATAAACGACCGGTCGCAGCGACCGCCTGATGATAGGAGGTATGTACACGGCCTGTTTTGGGATTGATCTGCTGCGGCAGCTTGTCCGTATAGGTAGACTTGAGTTTGCTCAAGCTACGATATTCCAATATCAGTTTCGGTAACGGATAATCCAGCGCCAGTTCCTGCAACACGGCTTCATTCGTCGAAGGCTGTCCTTTCGGCGTTTTTTTCAATACCGGCAGCTGCAGCTTGTCGTACAGGATTTCCTGAATTTGTTTTGGCGAGCCCAGATTGAAGACTTGTCCTGCGATCTGGTGCGCCTGTTGTTCTATGGATGCGATTTTACTGGCCAGAGCCATGCTTTGTTGCGCCAGCATATCGCGATCGATCAATACACCGGTTCGCTCCATCCGCGACAACACCGGCACCAGTGGCATCTCGATGTCACGGTACACCGCTTCAAGCGTCGGAATTTTCTGTAGCTTTTCGATCAGAACGTGATGCAAGCGCAAGGTAATATCGGCATCTTCGGCCGCATACGGCGCTGCCTGCTCTAATGGCACCTGTTGAAACGGCAATTGCTTGACACCTTTCCCGGCAACATCTTCATAATGAATCGTATCCAGGCCAAGATAGGTTTTGGCCAGGTCATCCATATTATGTTTGGTCGCCGTGCTGTTGTACACATACGATTCCAGCATGGTGTCATGCGCAATGCCTTGCAATTCGATGCCATGATTGGCCAGCACATTGGCATCATATTTCAGATTCTGACCCACTTTGGCCTGCTGCGTATCCTCCAGCAGCGGCTTCAGGCGTGCCAGTGTCCGCACTCTGTCCAACTGCTCCGGCGCATCCGGGTAATCATGCGCCAGCGGTAAATAGGCGGCAACGCCTTCTGTAACGGCAAACGAAACACCGACAATCTCGGCCTGATTGTAATCCAGACTGGTGGTTTCGGTATCGAAGGCGAATAATTCCGCCTGTTGCAGCCGCGCCAGCCAATCCTCCAGCTGAGCTTCGGTCAAAATAGTTTGATAATCAGTCTTAACAGGATCCGGGCTGTGTTCTGCGCCCTGCGTGTCTTGCCGGCCAAAACCCATATCTTCCAATTGCCGTAACCAGGTCGAAAAACCTAATTTTGCCACCAATTCCTTCAACTTCGACAAATCCGGCTGGCGACATTTTAAATCGTCCAGTGAATAAGAAATGGGAATATCACATTTAATCGTCGTCAAGGCTTTTGATAACGGCAGCTCACTGAGATGCTGACGTAAATTTTCACCGATCTTGCCTTTGATTTCATCGGCATGTTCAATCAGATTTTCCAGAGTTCCATACTGCTTCAACCATTTCGCCGCCGTTTTTGGCCCGACTTTCGGAACACCTGGAATATTATCGACACTGTCACCCATCAAGGCCAGATAATCGATAATCTGTTCTGGATTGACACCAAATTTTTCCATCACCCCCGCCCTGTCCATACGGGTGTCCGACATGGTATTTTCCAGCGTAATCTTGTCGCTGACCAGCTGCGCCATATCTTTATCGCCTGTTGAAATCACGACATCATAGCCTTGCTGCTCAGCCTGTCTGGCCAACGCGCCAATGACATCGTCGGCCTCGACATCCGGTTCCATAATCAATGGAATGCCCATCGCCTGAATCAACTCATGCAAGGGTTCGATCTGTACTCGCAAATCATCGGGCATAGGCGGCCGGTGCGATTTATATTCTTCATACATTTCATGCCGAAATGTGGGGCCGGGGGCATCGAAAACGACGGTAAAATGATCGGTTTTATGCTCAGCCAGCAATTTTTTGAGCATATTCGCCACACCATAAATGGCATTGGTTGGCATGCCTTCGGCATTCGTGAGCGGTGGAATGGCATGATAGGCACGAAATAAAAATGAGGAGCCATCCACCAATACCAGTTTGTTATTATTTTGTTCAGTCATCATTCCAGAGGATAATCAAAAATTTCAGACCAACAATACAGCCTGCTAAAGGATGTCGCAAGCCTGTCACGATTACGGTTTTATTCTGGAAACGGTTATAATCAAAAATCATGCAACTTTTATCAGACAACACACTCAAATGAGCGACGTATTACAGCAACTGGCAGACGTTCTTGAACAGCGTAAATCTCAATCGGCCGACAGTTCCTATGTTGCCAGTCTTTATCATAAAGGCCTGGACCATATCTTGAAAAAAGTCGGCGAAGAATGCACCGAAACCATCGTTGCTGCCAAAAATGGTGAAGCCGAGCAGATCATTTACGAGACTGCCGATCTCTGGTTCCATTCCATGGTCATGCTGGCACAGCTTGGTCTGGGCCCGGACGATGTTTTAAACGAATTACAGCGACGTTTCGGCTTGTCAGGGCTGGAAGAAAAAGCACAACGCACACAAAAGAGGTAAATTATGGGCATCAGCGTGACACAATTATTGATTGTTTTAGTCATTGTTTTATTGCTTTTCGGCACCAAACGCCTGAAGAACTTAGGCTCAGACCTGGGCGGCGCTATCAAAGGGTTTAAGAAAGCCGTTAAAGACGGCAGCGAAAACGATACGAATTTGCAGGAAAATGGCCAAACCCTGGAAGGTGAAGTGAATAAAAAAGACCACGAAAACGTTTAATCATGTTTGATATTGGTTTCTGGGAATTATGTCTGGTCGGACTCGTCAGCCTGTTAGTCATCGGCCCTGAAAATCTGCCTAAAGCCGCCCGCATCGCTGGCTTCTGGGTTGGAAAAACGCGCAATATGGTGGCTTCCGTCAAGGCCGAAATCAAACAGGAATTGCAGGCCGAAGAATTACGCCAAATCATGCAGCAACAAGCTGAGCTGGAAAAGGCTATGAGCGAAGGTGAGAAACACCTGGAGGCGCTCAATAACAACGTCACACAATCTGTTCGGGACATTGAAAAAACGCATGACTGACGAACCTCTGGAAGAACAGCCCTTCATCAGCCATCTGGTTGAACTGCGCAACCGACTGTTAAAAATCGTCTTATGCGTGTTACTGGTATTTCTTGCCGCGGCGCCTTTCGCCAATGAAATCTATCATTTCCTGTCCGGGCCGTTACTGAAACACTTGCCGGATAACAGCACCATGATTGCCATTGATGTGGCATCGCCTTTTTTTGCGCCGTTTAAACTGGCGCTGGTGGCTTCTATTTTTGTATCGATGCCGGTCATTTTGTATCAATTCTGGGCGTTTATCGCACCGGGTCTCTACAGCCATGAAAAACGACTGATTCTGCCACTGATGGTTGGCAGCACCGTGCTGTTTTTTGCCGGCGTTGCCTTCGCTTACTACGTCGTATTTCCATTGGTTTTTGGTTTTCTGACCGCAGCCGCGCCTCAGGGCGTCACCGTAATGACCGACATCAGCAAATACCTGGATTTTGTACTGACGCTGTTTTTTGCCTTTGGCATGGCGTTTGAAGTTCCCATATTCACCATTTTACTGGTCTGGAGCGGCATCACGACGACGCAAAGCCTGTCCGAAAAACGCCCTTATGTGATTGTCGGGGCTTTTGTCATCGGCATGTTTTTAACACCACCTGATGCCATTTCACAAACCCTGCTGGCCGTTCCTATCTGGTTATTGTTTGAAATGGGCTTATTGTTTTCCCGTTTTTTTGTCAAAAAACGGGGTTCCGAAATGGAAGAAACGCTATAAATGATTAAACTGCTTATGTTATTGCTGCTGGCATTGCCACTTCAGGCCGCCCCCTTGCCCAAAGCGCTTGCGGTGCCAGGCGGTATTGTCGAAATCGACTTAGGGTCAACCCACCAGCCTGAACCCCGGGCTTTTTTTCAACAGCACAGAGTTCTGATTACAGCGCATGACAATCGCTGGCTGGCGGTGGTCGGCCTGCCTCTGTCGCTCAAACCCGGCAAACATACACTCACGGTATATAGCGCAGACAACACAAGCACCGACATCGCATTTACCGTGCATGACAAAACCTATCCGGAACAACGCCTGACGATCAAGAAAAAACGTATGGTCACAGGCTTTACCGAAGCCGACTTGAAAAAAATTGCCGCGGATAAAGTCGAAATGACTAAAGCCAAATCAGTCTGGAGTGAGACACCGGCCAGACTGGACTTTATCACACCTGTCGATGGCCGCCTTAGCAGCCTGTTTGGTTTAAAACGTTTTTTTAATGATATTCCCAAGCGCCCGCATAACGGACTGGACATCGCCGCCCCTACCGGCACCCCTGTCCTGGCGCCGACCGATGCAACCGTCATCACTACCGGCCATTATTATTTCAATGGCAATACTGTTTTCCTTGATCACGGCCAAGGCCTGTTAAGTGCCTATTTGCATTTAAACCACATCCAGGTCAAAGCCGGTGACCGGGTTAAACAAGGCCAGCAAATCGGCACTGTCGGCGATACCGGACGCGTCACAGGCCCGCATCTGCACTGGATTGTTTACCTGAATAAGTCGCCAGTTGACCCAGCCCTGTTTATCGCCCGTGATATTCCCCGCCTGGCGGCTCGGAATAAACATTAACTCATGCTTCTGACTACTCCAATTTAACCATCGTGTCACGTTTTGGATCATTTATAAAAACCACTTTCAAATGGCTGTTCGTGCTGTTTGTTATCAGCACATTGGCCGCCACGGCATTTGCCTGGCATTTCTTACAGCAACTTGAAAAAGAACTGCCTGATATCAAGCAGCTGGAAAATGTGCAATATCAGATTCCCTTGAGCATTTACAGCCAGGACAATCTGTTAATTGCCCGCTTTGGTGAGAAAAAACGCATTCCGATTACCATCGACGATGCCCCGGAACAGTTGATTCACGCTTTTCTGGCGGCTGAAGATGCCCGTTTCTACGATCATCCCGGTGTTGATTATCAAGGCTTGATCCGCGCTGCCCTGCAACTGGCCTTGACCGGCAAAAAGAAACAAGGTGGCAGTACCATCACCATGCAGGTCACGCGTAACTTTCTGTTAACGCGGGAAAAAACCTATATTCGTAAATTGAAGGAAATTCTGCTGGCTCTGGAAATAGAACGCGCCTATTCCAAAAATAAAATTCTTGAACTTTATCTGAATAAAATTTATCTTGGCCATCGCGCCTATGGTGTCGCAGCCGCATCCGAAACCTATTATGGCAAGCCGCTCGATGAATTGACCCTGGCGCAAATGGCAATGATTGCAGGATTGCCTAAAGCACCCTCCCTCTACAACCCCGTCACTAACCCTGAACGTGCATTACAACGCCGGGATTATGTGCTCAACAGAATGCTCAAACTCGGCTTCATCAGTCAAACTGACTACGCTCAGGCAATCGCACAACCGGTTACGGCCGCATTGGCGTCACAGAAAAACAATATCGAACTGAATGCACCGTATATCGCCGAAATGGTGCGCCAGCAATTATACGAACAATATGGTAATGACGCGTATACCCGTGGTTTGAAGGTTTACACCACCATTACCCGCCCGTTACAGAGCGCCGCTACCCAGGCGTTGAGAAACACGCTGCATGCTTATGACGAACGCCATGGTTACCGTAGTCTGCCGCACAAAAATATCGGCGACAGCACTGACTTTAAGGCTGAAAAAGTCGGCGCAACCGAGCAGGCAAAAATTATTGCATTAACCGATAAAACAGCTACGGCCTTGTTAAGCGACCAGCGTCAGATTGAACTGGCCTGGGAAAATATTAAATGGGCACGCCCTTTTAAAAGCCGCTATCGATTGGGAGCGGAACTTAAATCAACCCATGATATTTTCAAAATCAACGACCTGATTCGGGTCAGACAGCTGGCCGATGGTCAGTGGGCCTTAGCGCAGATTCCAGAAGTTCAGGGCGCCTTTGTTGCGTTATACCCTGAAGACGGCAGTATCCTGGCGTTATCGGGGGGCTATGATTTCTTTTATAATAAATTCAATCACGTTACCCAGTCCAAACGCCAACCCGGCTCCGGCTTCAAACCCATTATTTACACCACTGCATTGGAACACGGTTTTACCGCCGCCAGCGTTATCAATGACGCACCTATCGTCATGAATAGCGAAACCCCGGATGCCGATTGGCGCCCCGAAAACTACAGCCGTAAATTCTATGGACCAACACCTCTGCGCACAGGGCTTAGAAAATCACGCAACCTGATCTCGATTCGCCTGTTACAAAGCTTAGGGATAAAAGAGGTGACCAAGACTGCCATACGTTTCGGTTTCAATCCAGAACAAATCCCCAACAGCCTGTCACTGGCACTGGGCAGCGGCTATGCCACGCCCCTGCAAATGGCACGTCTGTACGCCACATTCGCCAATGGCGGCTTTCTGATCACACCTTATTTTATCGATCGTATCGAAGATTATGAGGGCAACGTATTGTTTCAAGCCCAACCCCTCATCGCTTGCCAGGGTGAATGTATTTCAGTCAGCGATAATGAACACCTGGCTCCACGTATTATTTCACCGCAAATAAACTTTCTGATGAATGATTTGTTGCGCGACGTTGTCCGCCGCGGCACCGCTACCAAAGCAAAGGTATTGAATCGCAGTGACCTGGCAGGAAAAACCGGCACGACCAATGATCAACGTGATGCCTGGTTTAATGGTTTTACCCCTGACATTGCAGCCACCGCCTGGGTTGGTCTGGATAATCCAGCACCTTTAGGACGAGGTGAAGTCGGCGGCCGCGCCGCGTTGCCCATGTGGATTGAATTTATGCGCACGGCACTGGACGGCAAACCCGAAAAAGAACTTATCCCCCCTGAAAACATTATCCGCGTTCGGATCGATCCTAAAACAGGCTTACGCGCCAATGCAGACAGCTTAGGTGTATGGGAATATTTCCGTAGCTCTCATGCGCCGCGACAGTACGCACCTATGGTAGATGACAGATTAAATACAACAGAAAATGATGAGGACTTGTTTTAACTATTAGCGCTTACACAGTGGCCTGAGTGCGACACCAAGCAAAACATGCGCCTTAAATCAACATCACGTAAGTCTTTGAGTATTAAATCAATAGATAACTGAATGACTATAGAAAAAAGAGCAACGCACGAGGCAACTACCGATAGAGGCAACCGCGAAATGCATCAAAACGATCTGAACAATCGTTAGGAACAAAAATTATTGTCGATCTTCAGGTGCGACATAATCGCGCCGGTCATAGCCGGTATAGATTTGACGGGGGCGACCGATGCGTCGTGTAGATTCTGCCATCATTTCCAGCCAATGCGATACCCAGCCGGCCGTGCGTGCAATCACAAACATGACTGTGAGCATTTCTTCCGGAATTTTCAATGCTTTATAGATAATGCCCGAATAGAAATCGACATTAGGATAGAGTTTTTTCTCAATGAAATATTCATCTTTCAGTGCATACTCTTCCAACGCCATGGCCAATTCAAACATTGGATCATCCAGAGTGTATTTTTCCAGCACTTCATGACAAACTTCGCGCACAATGGTCGCACGTGGATCGAAATTTTTATAGACGCGATGACCAAAGCCCATCAATCGAAACGGATCATTTTTATCCTTGGCGCGTGCAATAAATTCGGGAATACGGTCAACCGTACCGATTTCAGTCAGCATGCTCAAAACAGCCTCGTTTGCGCCGCCATGCGCAGGTCCCCACAGGGCTGAAATGCCCGCCGCCACACAGGCATACGGATTGGCGCCGGTACTGCTGGCCAGGCGCACCGTCGAGGTACTGGCATTTTGTTCATGATCGGCATGCAGGATAAATAAAACATCCAATGCTTTTACCGCGACAGGATCAATATAATTTTCTTTATCGATGAATTTCTGCGAGGGCAGCGAAAACATCATATTGAGAAAATTTTCGCAATAGCTCAAGTCCATACGTGGATAAACGAATGGCCAGCCAACCGAATGGCGATAACAGGCTGCTGCAATCGTTGGCACTTTTGCCAGCATCCGCATGGCGGAAATACGCCGATGTTCGGGATCATTCATATCCAGTTCGCTATGATAGAACGCCGACAACGACCCCATGACACCGACCATCATCGCCATCGGATGTGCATCATAATGGAAGCCATCAAAAAAGCTCCGCAATGCCTCATGCAGCATCGTATGGTGATTTATTTCGTCGACAAACCCTGCCAGTTCGTCGTCTTTAGGTAGCTCACCATTCATCAATAAATAGGCGACTTCCAGAAATGAACTGTTCTTGGCCAGTTGCTCGATCGGATAACCCCGATAAAGCAAAACGCCATTTTCTCCGTCGATATAGGTAATCGCACTTTTGCAACTGGCCGTCGACATAAAACCAGGGTCATAGGTAAACAGCCCCAGTTGTTTATGCAGGGTGCCGATATCGATCCCGGCCTCGCCTTTAGTCCCCTTGACCAGTGGTAATTCCGCTTGTTGACCGGACTCAAGGATAATTTTTGCTTTATCTTGATCTTGCGACATAATCAGAATCTCTTGTCAGGGTGGTTAATACCTAATACTAAAAACGCGGCCTGAAACAGACTTATTGTTTTCCGAAACGTTTACGGAACTTATCAACACGGCCTGCCGTATCGACAACACGTTGCTTACCGGTATAAAAAGGATGGCAAGATGAGCATACTTCCACATGCAGATCTTTACACAATACCGAGCCTGTCTGGAAAGTATTACCGCAACCACAGGTAACTGTAATTTGTTTATATTCAGGATGAATTTCTGGTTT
The DNA here is from genome assembly GCA_964442675.1 of uncultured Methylomarinum sp. GTDB lineage: Bacteria > Pseudomonadota > Gammaproteobacteria > Methylococcales > Methylomonadaceae > Methylomarinum. The sequence continues at coordinate 982 of CAYUAE010000014.1, read as the reverse complement.
CATAATGTTCACAATGCCCAAAACGGGTTACATACTTGATAGAGAACTGCGTATAATACGACGTCCCAACTTAAATCGCAACTACCATTTATTATGCGTATCATTACTTTCAATGCCAATGGCATCCGCGCCGCCGAGCGTAAGGGTTTTTTCAACTGGCTCGAACAGCAAAATGCCGATGTTGTCTGCATTCAGGAAACCAAAGCCCAGGAACATCAATTAAGCGCCGACGTCTTTTGTCCAACAGGTTATCATTGTTATTATCATGACGCCATAAAAAAAGGCTATAGCGGGGTCGCGCTATACTGCAAAAAAGAACCCGACGCGATTATCAAAGGCATCGGTTGGGACGATGTCGATGCGGAAGGCCGATTTATTGAAGCGCAATTTGGAAAGCTGAGCGTTATTTCCCTCTATCTTCCTTCGGGGTCTTCCAGCGAAGAACGCCAGGCCATAAAATTCAAGTTCCTGGATCGCTTTATGCCCTGGCTGGAACAGGCCAGTCAGAATGGACGCGATTATATTATTTGTGGCGACTGGAATATCGCCCACAAAGAAATCGATTTAAAAAACTGGAAAGCCAATCAGAAAAACTCCGGCTTTTTACCGGAAGAGCGCGCCTGGATGGATCAGTTATTCGCTGAAAACAAATGGTACGACGCCTTCCGACTGGTCAACCCTGACGCTGAACAATATACCTGGTGGTCTAATCGAGGCCAGGCCTGGGCCAAAAATGTCGGCTGGCGCATTGATTATCAGATCATCAGTGCCAGCTTGAAAGACAAGGTATTAAGCGCCAGTATTTATAAAGATGAACGCTTTTCAGATCACGCGCCATTGATTATGGATTACGATTATCCATTTTAGCGCTGTCGCGTTGTACATACATCAAGATCATAACCAATACGACAGCCGGCAAGCCAATCGCAGCAGCATAAACAAAAAATACCGGATAGCCGAATTGCTCGACAATTTCACCAGA
>CAYUAE010000013.1:10464-24225 GCA_964442675.1 uncultured Methylomarinum sp. | reverse complement strand
AAACCAAATACAGCAACCACATTCTCACTGAATAAAACAGCCGACACGACCGGCAGAAAGGTATCAAAGGTTCTGTTGACCGCCAATGCTAGCGCAATAAAACAAACCGTCAGAAAGGTCTCTATCGTAACTTCAAACAACGCTTCATAGGTTTCAATCATGTTTGCCTGGGTAAACAGCTCCAGGGCAAAATAAAAAAACAGGTTCTGTTTAAAAAACTGGGTCGATATCGGTAAATCGAGCGGATTTACGCCAAACCAGCAGAGCGGCAGATACTGTTTTAAATAGTTCATTTCGATTACTCAAGACTATTATTGTTATTGTTGTTAATGTCGAAAGTCTCTGTATCATCATAGGAAGGCTGATAAGAGGTTGACGCTGATGAATCTATTTGAAAATGGCTGAATTGATCATTCACTGATTGAACCAGGTCCTTGGTTTTTTCCAGTAGTGTATTGATGCGTTTGCGATACTTTTTACTCTCTGCAATCGTTGATTTTATGGGCAAAATAATCCGCCAGAGGCTCAGTCCTTTCTCAAACATACCGGCCAGATTTTCGGGAATATTCAATTTCCGTTGTCGTGAATACAATGTCTCAACGATTAACTTTGCATGAACCTTGCCGACAATCAGATGTATAGGCAATAAAATCGCCACCAATATCAACAGAAATATCGGGCCAATTATCGGATCAATCAATATATCCAGAATACCCATCGTAATTTCGGCAAATAACAGAATTGTCACCAAAAAGCCCAAAACAATCAATGTCGTCATATTGGTTCGATCTTTCCAGGTTTCAACCGCCTTTCTGACCTCTGGAACATAAACATCTTCAATTGCCCGAATATTTTGCTCTAAAACCGCCAAAATCCGATAGGCGCGATCGGTTTCCAGGTTATTGATCCGACGTTGAATGGTGGAGTGTTCGTTTGTTTGCGTCAACACCACAAATTCACCTGTGTTGATGCCCAATTGTCTTAGACGTCTGCGCCAGGTTCCAATGATTTCAGCCGTTCTAGCGGCATCGAGACTGAGTTCAGAGTGATCGATAACAAATAGGAATTTGTTGCTGTCCTGATTTTCTACAATGGTATTTACCGTCTCTTTAATCAGCTCGGAATCGGCTTCGAAAAAATCACTGAACACCAAAACCAGATCAGACATGGCAATAGTCCGGTTGGTCAATAGCTGTATGATTCTATTGTCTTCATGTGTCCCCAGAACCGGCGTGTCGATCAGCAACCTGTTTTTAAGAATATCGCTATTTACCGTCACTAACTCCAGATAGGCATTGATCTTAGCGCCTTCCCCTTTGGCAATATTTTCAATATCGCGGCTGATTTGATAGAACGGTAAACGATGGTCAGCATCGACAGCAGTCCCCGGTAACGTCACCGAAGACGCTTGCGCCGTGTATTGAAACACGGTGAATTTATGCGGGTTACTATAGGCTTCTGTGTTAAGAAAGCGTGTTAAAAATTCATTTTTCGACGGTGAATGTCCGCCGATCGTGCTGATGATCGGCCACCAGGATACTTTGCGGGCTGTCGTGTCATTTTCATCCAGCAGCCCTAAATCGTATTCAAGCTGATCTAATTCATGAAAAGTCTTGATTGCTTTTTGCAAGGCGGGGTTCCCGCTGGCAAAGAGCTTTTCGAGTTGAATCAAATGCTTACTTACTGTTTTATCAGCCATCAAATCACATCCCTAAAGTCGCAAAAAAATCATGATTACCTCATTTGCAGAGTATACACCGAGCCGACATAATATAGAAACGGCCATTATTGAAATCATTTGTGAAAGCGGCCTAAGCCGTGTATTCAAGCTCAAATCAAGTGATAAAAGCCCGGCCTGTATCTATCTATTTTTTCTATCTGAAGCGTATAATAATCTCCCTTTATTTTGATCACACGCTATGCAAACACTCTATCCCGAAATAGATCCTTTTCATCATTTTTACCTCGATAGCGGCGGTATTCATCAGGTTTATGTCGAACAATGCGGAAATCCTGCCGGCTTTCCGGTTGTATTTTTGCACGGCGGCCCCTGTTCCGGTTGCCGCCCCGAGCATCGGCGTTTTTTCAACCCGGAACGATACCACATCATTTTACTGGATCAGCGCGGCAGCGGGCGTTCACGCCCATTTGGCGCACTTGAACAGAATAATACCCAGGCATTGATCGATGACCTGGAAAACATCCGCACACGGTTGAATATTTCCACATGGTTATTGTTTGCAGGCTCGTGGGGAGCAACATTGGCCTTGCTCTATGCACAACATTACCCTGAACGGGTCGCAGGCCTCATTTTACGCGGCGTTTTTCTGGCCCGGCAACGTGATATGGATTGGTTTATTGAAGGCAGCGCAGGACGTATTTATCCTGAATGCTGGCAAAAACTGGTGTCAAGTGTTCGCTTGGCACATCCTGAACATCTGTTGGACCACCTGGTTCAGGCGGTTTTTTCATCAGATAAAGAAGAACGTGAAGCTGCTGCCTTAGCCTGGGCCGACTGGGGCGCACAAACCGCCCTCGGGCCTTTGTATCAAAACGATACGGCAAAAACTGAATGCGATGACGCGCTGCTGAAGCAAGTCCGCATGGAGCTACACTACGCCCACAATCATTACTTTATCGAGGAAAACCAGATCCTGGATAATTGCCACCTGATCCAACATATTCCCACCCATATCATTCATGGCCGTTTGGATCTGGTATGCCCGGCCGAAGCCGGATTTTCATTATCAAAGGCCCTGCCGAAAGCCAAATTGGAAATTTTGCCAAACAGTGGCCATATTGCCGCTGGCGATGAGATGATTGACGCCTTAATCACGGCAACCGATGATTTTTTACAACAGGTTTGAGTATTTTGGAAACACGATTGGAACCCTGCAAAAAACGCTTGATTATCGCATTGACCGGCGCGACAGGCGCTATTTATGGCATTCGAATGCTACAGGTTTTGCACGCTCTGGATGAGTGGGAAAGTCATGTGATTATTTCCTCAGCAGGACTGGTCAACCTGAAATTTGAGCTGAATATGGGGAAGTCAGACATCGGATCGCTGGCGGATAAGGTTCATGGCATCAATGATATTGCCGCCGCCGTATCGAGTGGCTCGTTCAAAACCGAAGGCATGATTATCGCGCCCTGCTCGATGAAAACCCTGGCCGCTATCGCACATGGTTTTGGCGATAACCTGATTACGCGCGCCGCCGATGTGCAACTTAAAGAACGCCGAAAAGTGGTGCTGATGCCGCGCGAAACGCCTCTCAATCTGGCACATGTCCGTAATATGGTGACAGCAACAGAAATGGGGGCCATCCTGTATCCACCGATGCCGGCTTTTTATAATAAATCTGATTCTGTGATGGATATGGTCAATGAAGCGGTCGGCCGCATTCTGGAAATGTTTGGCATAGAAGCCCATCTTCATCAGGAGTGGACAGGGCTTTAATCTAAAAACGCTACACTAATTTTTTAGAATTCTTACTGTTTCTGAAAACGAGCGGTTTTTCCGTTCCTTGTAAGGCCGCTTTACGGGCAGATTCAATCGCCTCGTCAATCACAGCATGATCGGGTGATTTACTGCAAACCGGATCGGTCCGCATCATATCGCCAGTCATTAAATAAGCCTGGCAACGACAGCCGCCAAAATCTTTTTCTTTTTCGTCACAGCTCAAGCAAGGCTCCTGCATCCAGTCAAAGCCTCGGAAAAAATTAAAGGCTTCTGATTCATACCAGATTTGTTCGATACTGTATTCCTTGACATTCGGACAATTTAAACCTGGTAATTCACGCGCCGAATGACACGGCAGCGCGACCCCATCCGGTGCTATGGTCAAAAATGTCGTTCCCCAACCGTTCATACAGGCCTTAGGGCGATCTTCATAAAAATCCGGAATCACATAATAGATTTTCATCCGCCCTTCGACCTTTTTCTTGAACGCTTGCGCGGTTTTTTCAGCTTCTTCAAACTGCTCCCTGGTCGGCAACAACAGGTCTCGATTCAAATGCGCCCAGCCATAATACTGAGTATTGGCCAGCTCAAGATAATCCGCCCCCAAAGATTCAGCCATTTCCAGAATCTGCTGCATCTGATGGATATTTTCTCGATGAATCACGACACACAGCACCATCGGGTAACCATGCTTTTTGACCAGCTTGGCAACCTCTTGCTTATGCTGATAAGAGGTTGTACCCGCCAAATGATCATTTAATTCCTGCGTACTGGCCTGAATACTGACTTGAATATGATCTAAACCGGCTTCTTTGAGCTGTACAATTTTGTCTTCTTCCAGACCATACCCTGAGGTAATCAGGTTTGAATAATAACCTAATTCACGCGCATGCCTGACCAGCTCCGGCAAATCCTGTCGGGTCAAAGGCTCACCGCCGGAAAAGCCCAATTGTACAGCGCCCATTTTCCGGGCCTGTGTCAGTACGCGTTTCCAGTCTTCGGTGCTCAACTCTTCCTTATATTGGGCATAATCCAAAGGATTTGAACAATAAGGGCACTGCAACGGGCATTTATAGCTCAACTCAGCCAATAGCCATCGCGGTGGGGTCACTTCAAGGTTGTTTGATCCAGCCATTTTGCAGTGCAATTTCCAGAAATTGAGTAATATCGTCGGCAAGCCCTGAAGTTGAAAATTTCCGCTCCAGTTCGACAACAATATCATTGACGTGACGTTGACCATCACAAAGCTTGAGGATTTCAGCAGAACTCTGATTCAGCTCAACCATCCCCTCCGGATAGAGAATAACATATTTATCTTGCGCATCTTCCCACTGCAACCGGTGCATCGGTGAGAAACTGATCGCCTTATCCTTTTCCAGCGCCATTATGCCTGCCTGTCAATATTAAAATACGGAGGCATTTCAACAATGTACGCCAAATACATTGCATCAGCCATACTCCATAACACATCCAGCTTGAATTTCAGAATATCCAGCATGCGCTCTTGCTGTTCACGTGTTTTATACCAATCCAGCGTCAGCTCAAGACCATGTTCCACATCGCGCCGGGCTTCAGAAAGGCGCTTACGAAAATAGGTATATCCTTCATCTTCAACCCATGGATACAACTCCGGCCAGTTATCCAGCCGTTGTTGATGAATTTTGGGGGCAAACAGCTCTGTCAATGAGGAACTTGCCGCCTCGTGCCAATCGGCGCGACGGGCAAAATTCACATAGGCATCCACAGCAAAACGAACACCCGGCAAAACATGCTTTTGTGAGGTGATTTCTTCCCGACTGAGCCCCACGGCCAGCCCCAGTTGAATCCAGGCTTCAATGCCACCGGGGTCATCGGGACTGCCATCATGATCCAAAATACGCTGAATCCATTTAGCACGGGTTTTACGATCCGGGCAATTGGCCAGAATATTGGCATCTTTGATCGGAATCATGATCTGATAATAATATCGGTTCGCCACCCAGCCTTGTAATTGTTGCCTGGTCAATTTACCTTCATTCATCAAGGTGTGCATCGGATGATGGATATGATAATACTTTTCCATCCCCCGCAACTTAGCCTCAAACTGTTCCCGGCTCCAGGCCTTTTTATCGTGATCGCAGCAGCTCATGTTGCCTCTCTATAAATTAATTTCCATGCCATCATAGGCGACTTCGATACCCGCATCGTCCAGCGTTTTACGTTGCGGCGAATCTTCATCCAAAATCGGATTGGTGTTATTGATATGGATCAAAATCTTACGTGTTTGTTTAACACCATTTAATACTTCTATCATACCGCCCGGGCCAGACTGAGGTAAATGGCCAATTTCACGCGCACGCTTAGGACTGATATTTTGCGCGCACATTTCATCATCAGTCCAGAATGTGCCATCCACCATCAAACAATCAACCGCCTGCATCGCCTCCATAACATGCGGCTCAATCTCGCCTAAGCCCGGTGAATAATACACTTTTTTGCCACTTGAAATCTGCTCGATAATGACGCCGACATTATCCCCTTCATGCGGATCATGCCGGTGCGGCGAATACGGCGGCGCCTTGCTTTTTAAGGCATGACTGTAAAATCGCAAATCTTCAATGCCTGGAATTGTAAACGAACTACCATCGCAGGGAATGGGGTGATGTTTGACCGTGCAATAATCTTCCAGCATTTTAAACACAGGAAACCCTGTGCTTAAATCCTGTTTTACCATTTCTGTACAATACACATCCAAAGGCTCTCCTTCCCGCAACATCAACATGCCTGTGGTGTGATCAATCTGGCTGTCGATCAGAATAATCGCTTTAATGCCGGTGTCCCGAACGCCTTCTTTAGGCTGAATTGCAGGGAACGCTTCAAGCTGGGCACGAATATCCGGTGATGTGTTAAACAATACCCAGTTTTTATCATCACTGCTGACAGCGATTGAAGACTGCGTCCTGGCTTGTCCCTTCATCTGATTGTGCCGCAATCTGTGACAATTATGGCAATTACAATTCCATTGTGGAAAGCCGCCGCCGGCACCTGATCCAAGTACTCTGATTTTCATAGATAATCTGGTTTTTTGTTTGTGTTATAAAGCGCTAATAATACGGGATTCAAAAGCTGCAGGCAAAAAAAAGGGGCTTTAACGCAAGCCCCTTTCTTCTTTATCAATCCGGTTTTAGCGATTGTAAATATACATAGTCACTTCAAATCCAAAACGCAGATCAGTGTAAGCTGGTGTTTCCCATTTCATTGTATTACCTCCAGAAGTTTTATTTAAGCTAGCTTGATCAAGTAAGCTACTGGCAAGTATACGATGAACTTTTTTTTTTGGCAAATTCTAAAAAGCTTACATTCAGTAGGCTTTGAACAAGCTCTGATTTTTTTATATTGCCTCTGACCCTTGCACCTCATTCCAGGATATGAAAAAATCAGTTAACCATTTTGATTCTAAAAGAGGAAAACAACCATGTTCGGTGAAATTCTTGAAATAACTTTTTTTATGTGGCTTTTAGCGCTTGCTTCATTTGCGCCGTTAGGCTATTTCATATACATGTACACGGTAAAAAACGCCGAGCCTTTCGGTGAGACCGAACCCCACGGTGATACCGAATCGGCCATTTCCAACCTGGTTGATCAGGCCATTGCCCTTTTTAAAGGCACCAGCAAATAAACTTACCGATTTCTTCTGTAAAAAACCGGTATCCCTACCGGTTTTTTTAATGCTAACCTTGCATTTTTAACAGGTCAGTCTATTCTTACAAGAAATCTTTTACCTATGTTTCTTATGAATAGTCTTGATACTTTTTTGCCTCAATACGAACAAGAGCCCGATTTCAGCACGCAAATTTTGAGGCAGTGCATTCCATTGATGGTCAAACATCAAATAACCCCGCACCCTATCAACTATGCCATCTGGTATGACTATGTCAGCAAGAACAATCCGGCCCTGAATCAGGCAATTGACGAATTACTTGAGCATAACAAGTCATTCGACGAAAAAACCAGCCTTGATTTATACTCTCGCTACATCTGCAATGCTTCGCTGGAAAAATTCAGCCAAATCAATAGTGATTTAGCGAGTTTAGTGAACGGAACGCTCGACCAGGTCCAGCACTCTAGCGATCAGTTTTCTGAAACCGAAAACAGCTTGCTTTCCAACTCAAAAAAATTGGAAAACACGACGGAAATACTTGATGCGCAATTTTTATTGTCTGAAATTGTGCATCAGGCCAAACAACTGTCAAAAGAAACGCGCAGTTTAAATGCGCGACTGGAGCAAGCTCAAAAAGACATGGCACAGCTTAAATGCGAATTGGAAAATACGCGCAAAATAGCGGCAACCGACGGCTTGACCGGCTTATTGAACCGTCGTGCATTTGATATGGAAATCAATAATCTGCTTTCGGAGCAAAGCACCAATCCGCATAGCCTGCTTATTCTGGATTTAGATCACTTCAAAAAAGTCAATGATACATTTGGCCACCTGGTTGGTGATAAGGTCATCCGCTTTACCGCAGACCTGATCAAGGAAAAAAAGGCCTCTCACCATCTGGCTGCCCGCTATGGCGGTGAGGAACTCGCCATCATCATGCCAGAAACGCCGATTAACAAAGCGACAGAGATCGCCGAAACGATTCGCACTACCCTTGAAAAAAGCCGCTTAAAACAAAAAAACAGCAACCAAAGTATCGGCCGGATTACGGTGTCGATTGGCGCAACCAGCGTCCAGCCTGGAGATTCCGTTGAGACAATGATTGCCCGAGCCGACAAAGCCTTGTATCAAGCCAAAGAATACGGCCGAAACCGGGTTATATCTCTTTAGGTGCGGTGCATCGGCTCACACCAGAAATAGCCGTACTGAGGCCATCCCCCTATACCTTTAACACAATTAATTTAAGATTCTGCAACTACTCAATACAGGCCGAATATGATAATGTTGCGGCATGGACGAATCATTGACTTTTGCAACTTCCTATTTTTTCGCATTTACGATGGGATTATTCAGCAGCTTGCATTGTATTGGCATGTGCGGCTCAATTATCGGCACATTGACCTTTAGCATCAGCCCGGAAATCCATAAAAACAAACGTAAATTATTTCCCTTTATTCTCAACTACAACCTTGGCCGCATCCTCAGTTATACCATTGCCGGCGCACTGGTGGGCCTCGCTCAATACGCCCTGACCTGGCCGCTGGGCCAGGCTGTAGGACACCGCATTTTACAAATTTTATCGTCTATCTTCATGATCAGCGCCGGTTTGTATATCGCCGGCTGGTTTCCTCGTTTCGCCTATATTGAAAAAGCCGGCAGTCGCCTGTGGAAACTGATTGAACCTTTTGGACGCCGAATTATCCCCGTGAAAAACCGCTTTCAGGCATTCTTGTTTGGCATGGTCTGGGGCTGGCTGCCCTGCGGCCTGGTTTACTCGTCGCTAGCCATCGCCGCAACCAGTGGCGATGTTCAACGCAGCAGCCTGACCATGCTCGCGTTCGGAATTGGTACTTTACCTGCTGTCATGGGAGTCGGTATAATGACTGAAATTCTAAGCAAGCTATCCAGAATGCAGCGTTTTAAACAGGCTGTCGGCATTTTATTGATCGTCGTCGCTATTTTTGCTGCATTCCCTTGGCTTTATCCTTTAAGGCTACAACACATTTGATGCGGGGAATATTGTGACAACATTTAATTCAATTATCGGACAATCGCCGGCTTTTGAATCCCTGTTGCGCAGCGCACAGGTTATCGCTGCAACCGATGTCACTGTATTGATTAAAGGCGAAACCGGCACCGGCAAAGAAGTCATGGCAAATGCCATTCAACAGGGTAGCCCAAGAGCCAAAAAACCTTTTATTACCTTAAACTGTGCGGCATTACCCGAGAATCTGGTTGAATCGGAACTGTTTGGACATAAAAAAGGCGCGTTTACCGGCGCGATTAACAACAAAAAAGGATTGTTGCAAGTTGCTAATGGCGGCACCCTGTTTCTGGATGAAATCAATTCTTTACCGCTGGCTATTCAAGCCAAATTATTGCGTTTTCTGGAATCTGGCGAATGCCTGGCAGTGGGTGAAACCAAACCCTACACATCCGATGTTCGTATCATCGCGGCAACCAATACCGATTTATTAACGCAAATCGATGAAGGCAAGTTTCGCCAGGATTTGTTTTTCCGCCTCAGCGTGGTACCACTGGAAATCCCGCCGCTCAGACAACGCACAGAAGACATCGAAGCACTGTCTCAGCATTTTTTCAAGGAATTTTCTAAACGCTATGCTGTCGCGGGGTCACAGTTCAGCAAGCAAGCCATTAAAAAATTACGCCATTATGACTGGCCTGGCAATATCCGCGAATTACGCAATTTATGCGAACGCCTGAGCATTCTCTTACCCGGTACGACAATCGAGGCTGAAAACCTGCCTGTCGAATTTATTGGAAAAATCAGCAATGACGACGATATGGATAAGTTCATCCTCCCAGAAAATGGCCTGCAACTGGAAACCCTGGAAGCCAGCATCATTCACCAGGCACTGACCAGAACTAAAGGCAACCGCAGTAAATCTGCCCGCTTATTGGGTATTTCACGTGACACGCTGTTATACCGTATCCAAAAATACGGCCTTTCGACCCATTAACCCGGCTTTATCGTCAAAAATATAATTTTGGCACTACAATAATAAGACTGGGTTAAGCTCCCGTTTTCAATAAATGCTGTTACATGTAGCAGTAGGGGCAGCATGAATTGCCCCTACAAAAAACAGCGATTCAGCGCATTTCAGACGACTGCATCATCCATCTATATTCGAAGACGCCCTAACTACTTGGACCGTGACATTATCGCTACGCCCCGCAGCGCGAAATACCGTCAATTTAACCAGTTTTTTCAAATAATCCTGCAGCGACGGCGCGATCGACAACTGATGTAATTCCGATTCTTTAACATGCTCCCAAAAGCCATCGGAACACAACACAAAACATTCGCCTTCAACAATGGCTGGATACACATGAATATCCATTTTATGTGCATTTAAAATACTGATGCTGCGCGTCAATTGATTTTGTTCAGGATGCCTGGCCATTTCCTCTTCTGTAATCTTACCTTCATCCAACAGCTTCTGGGTTAATGAATGATCGCGCGTACGCCATAATAATTGCTGCTGATTCAACTTATAAATTCTGGAATCACCACAATGAATGGTAATGGTCTGCTGTCTATCCAGATATAAAATAGCGCAGGTAGTATGTGCCGAAACGGCATTATCATCGCCAATAAACAATGCTTTCATTTCTTCAACCGCAGCATCCATCCATTGCGCCACAATCGACCCAGGATTCCTCTGCTGGGCTAATAATGGCTGAAAATGCGGTAACTGCATCAATACCCCCCGACAAAAATATTGCGACGCCTTTTCACCCGCATGATGCCCTCCTAAGCCATCAGCAACTATAAAAATGGCGAAATCATCACACACATAATTCGCCATACAGTCCTGGTTGACCTGTCGGTCGCCTATCGTCGTTAATTGATAATAATCCAGCTTTTTCAAATTTGTTGATACCGTGCTTGCTGCATAATCATTTTCATATCTCTCACCGCCTGTTCCAGGCCACATAAAACTGCGCGAGCAATAATCGAATGCCCAATATTTAACTCAACAATCTCAGGAATATGGCAAATTGCGGCAACATTATGATAATGCAATCCATGCCCTGCATTCACCTGCAAACCATGTGCTGCCGCATAGTGTGCCGCCTGTCGGATTCGTTCGAGCTGTTGCTGTTGCTCAACTTTGGTTTCCGCATCCGCATAACGCCCGGTATGCAATTCAACCACCGGCGCACCACAAGCTAAGGCCGCATCGATTTGTTCTATTTCCGGGTCAATAAACAAAGAAACCTCAATACCGGCATTTGACAAGGCCAGACAGGATTGCTTCATACGCGCCAAATCACCCGCCACATCCATGCCGCCCTCTGTCGTCAATTCCTGCCGTTTCTCCGGCACCAGACAACAGGCAACAGGCTTCAATTCACAGGCTATACCGACCATTTCATCGGTCACGGCCATTTCCAGATTGAGCCGGGTATGCAACATCGCTTGCAGCAATTCGATATCCCGATCCTGAATATGACGCCGATCTTCTCGTAAATGCGCGGTAATACCATCAGCACCCGCCTGCTCAGCCAGCAACGCTGCCTGTAATGGCTCTGGATAGGCCGTACCTCGCGCTTGCCGCAGCGTTGCCACATGATCGATATTAACACCTAGTAAAATTTCTTTTTTATCCATTAATTACCATCCGATTTACAGTCACCCATTTTGGTCTGTATTTGTCGTGAAACCGCCTGCCATTGCGGCAACGCTGCCAATTCCTGCTGCGAATACTTAGCATGCCCACGCATTTTTTCCAGCCGACGTTGTCGATCCGGGTTTGCCTGAATCGGCAAGTGCTCCAGCACCTGTTCGGCGGCCTGCGGCTGATTACACACCAAAACCATATCACAACCTGCCGACAATGCCGCATCCGCCCTGTCTTTGAAATCACCGACCAGACTTGCGCCTTCCATACTCAAATCATCGCTGAAAATAACCCCATCAAAACCTAATTGTTGCCGCAATATCTGCTGCAACCACATCGATGAAAAACCCGCCGGCAACGTATCCACTGCAGAATACACGACATGCGCCGGCATCACCGCCGCCATTCCCTGTTTAATCAATGCTTTAAACGGCAGCAAATCGTGTTGTTCAATCTCGCTAAAATCACGCTGATCTTCAGGCAGCGTCAGATGTGAGTCGGCCGCGACCGCGCCATGTCCTGGAAAATGCTTTCCGGTCGCTGCCATACCGGCTGTCATCATGCCCTGCATAAATTTGCCGGCCAGTTCTGCCACGTGCTGACTATCCTCCGAAAAAGCCCGGTCACCGATAATTTCGCTGATACCGCTATCGATATCCAACACCGGTGCAAAACTGAAATCGATACCCACAGCCAGCAATTCAGATGCCATGAGCCAGCCTGCGACCTCTGTCAATTCAGGGTGCTGCTGATAAAATCGTGCGGCGGGCAAACGGGTAAACCCCTGCTGAAAACGCTGGACCCGCCCGCCTTCCTGATCAACCGCCAGTAAAATATCGCCACGGCGAGCGGCTCTGATTTGTCGAATCAATGCCTCAACTTGCTCGGGCGATTCATAATTGCGGGCAAACAAAATCACTGCACCGGTATTAGGGTGGGCCAGTTTTTCTTTCTCTTCAGGCAATAAAAACAAGCCTTCAAGATCCAGCATTACAGGACCAAAATCAATTTTTTTCGTCATCTGGCAAATGTTTCAGGATGGCATATACTTATCTAAGAACCCATTATTATAAGAGGAAATGACGTGAAAGTTTTTGTTTTATTATTGAGTTTATTTATGTTTTCCGGACTGACCTATGCAGGCGACGACGCAGAAAGCAGCGAGCCTGAAATGATTTACCTGGAAATGAAACCCAAAATCACCGTCAATCTGGCCGAGCCCAAAAAATATATGGTCGTTAATGTCCAGCTATTAGTTGAAGGAGAGAAAGCTAAGGAAAAAGTTGAAAAGCACATGCCAATGCTGCGTCATACTTTAATCATGATGTACAGCGGCTTACCGTCGGCTGAAGTACAAACGATGGAACAGCGTGAGGCACTGCGCACCAAAACCAAAGAAGCCATCGAAAAAGCACTGGAAAAATATGCAAACAAAGATGGCTTTCGTGATGTCTACTTTACCGAATTTCTAGTCAACTAACAAAGCGGCCACAGCCGCCCTGACTTTTACAATCGCTTCATCCCTGGCGCTGTCTCTGTATGGGACAGCCGCCAGACGCCCCCAAACCGGTGCCGGCCAGACCGGGTCGGTTCGATAGCGCACAATATGATGAATATGCAGTTGCGGCACGATATTCCCGATTGCCGCAATATTCATTTTATCGGCCCGATAAATATCCGCCAATGCCTGAGCCAAAAAACAGGACTCTTCCTGTAAACAGGCTCTTTCCTGTGCTGCCAACTGGTAACTTTCAGTCACGCCATCCCGCTCTGGCACCAGAATAAACCACGGAAACTGACTGTCATTCATCATCAATACTTGAGATAACGAAAATCGGCCGACGTAAAAACAATCGCGCTGTAACTGAGGATGAAGCTGAAATATCATAACTTGTATTCAAACCCTAAAAGAAGCCATAATTAGCCTTATCGGCTTTGATGTGTTTTTAAAACGCATCAGCCTGACAATAATAACAATAAACGTAACCACTCAACGTATTTAAAATAGAAAT
>CAYUAE010000013.1:0-10364 GCA_964442675.1 uncultured Methylomarinum sp. | reverse complement strand
TATTCCCAACAGTATTATTTTCTGGCTATCCTGATTCCGCGTTTAGTTCATGACGCCACGGCCTATATTTTTTATATCACCCACGACTACAATAAACATGCCAAACATCCTAAGAATTGGCTTTATCAAGTCACATCCCGCATTCACATGCCGATTTTTATCGTCCTTCCGGTTTTATCCTTCGGCCTGACATTTTTGTTACAAGCCTATGGCGATGAAGCTATCAACCTGATCAGCCGTACTTTGTTCAACACTGAAATACACAAGGCTATCAGCTTAGGATTATTAGGCTACCTTGCGCTGATGCATTATTACACCGAGTCTTTTATCTGGACGGCAGACTCGCCACTGCGGCGTTACATCCGTTTTAAAAAATGAGCGGCTCAGCCGCTCATACCAGGCTTACCCAGTTGTTACAGTACTTATTCGATAGTAAAACCCACCTTGACCGTCACCTGCCAATGCGCCACTTTACCGTCTTCAATATGGCCCCGGGTTTCGACAACTTCAAACCATCGCATATGTTTAACCGTCTGCGCGGCCTTGTTAATGGCATTTTCAATCGCCTGCTGCATACCTTCGGCTGAAGACCCTGTAAGTTCTATTTTCTTATAAACATGTTCCGACATCGACTTTTCCTCTTGTGAAATACACTCACCCCATCCCTGCCACAAACCAACATAAACCATTGACATACAACAAACTATAAAATGGCACGACTGGGGATATCTTTGTTAAAAAGAACCCAGGAAAGCATTCGCGATCCTGTTCCCATGCCGCTTTATCTTACGCAGAATATCACAGCGCTCGCAAGCCTAAAAACAAGCTCTCAGCATTAAAAATGCTCTTAACGTGAAATATTTAGACTTCAATATCTCTAAAAACCCACGAGATTGTAAGCATCTACTTGCATACTTGTTTGATGTATCATTCCCGCGATACACCACCCTAAAATTCAAAAAACCTTAAGAAGACTGTTATAATTAGCGTTCATCTCCTTTTAAAATATAAGGTTATGCATAACGACATCACTCTTTTTAATGACGAATCCCACCGTTTTATTTTGCTCAACGAAAGCGATCCAAGCGATGAAGACGGTATTCCCTCCAATCAATATCTGATTTTGCATAATGGCAAAGGGACATTGTTAGACCCCGGTGGATTTGGCGTTATGCCGCAGGTTTTGAATGTCATGCTGCAGTATATTCAGCCTCAGGATATTGAAGCTATCGTCTTATCGCATCAGGATCCTGACATAGTGGGAGGCTTGAGCAGTTGGATGAGACTCACATCGGCCAAGATTTTTGTCTCTCGTATCTGGCGCCGGTTCTTGCCCCATTACGGCATCACCCATATGCAGCGTTTTGTTGATGTCCCTGATGAAGGGTGCAACATAACCTTAAATTCAGGATTAACACTGACGCTTGTCCCGGCCCATTTCTTGCACTCTCCCGGGCAAATCAATGTCTATGATCCGTTATCAAAAATTTTATTCAGTGGCGATGTTGGTGCCTCCTTGGTTCCTTTGGATGAAAATGCCGACAATGCCGACGTCTTTGCCCAAAATTTTTCAACGCATCTTCAATTTACCGAAGGATTTCATAAACGATATATGGCCAGTAACCGTGCCTTACGCCACTGGGTGCAACAGGTTCGCAAACTGGATGTTGATATTATCGCGCCCCAGCACGGTCTGTTATATCGGGGGCAAGTCAAGAATGATTTCCTGGATTGGTTATACGATCTCCCCTGTGGCAGCGATCTATTTGAGTTAGATTAAAATGAAACATACTCTGAACACCAATTCACAACTCGATGCGTTTTATTCGCATATCATCAAAGCCGTCTCCCGTTTATTAGAATCCCAGACGCGCCTGCAACAATTTAACCAGGGTATTTTTCAGCATACTGAAAATGAGCTGGAAAAGCTGGCGCAGGCATCAACTTTAGAACAGCCGGAAACATTGGCTAAACGCTATCAACACATCAAGGCCAATTTAGGGCTACTTCGCAACCTGCAGGCTAAAGACGACCACACTAATTTTAAATATCTGCAAAAACTACTGGTCGATACGCATGAATTAAGCGAACACTTATCCGCTGCAATTATTGACAAATCTTTATTAGAACGCCAAACGGGTGTTTTAAGAAATATTATTCTGTCTCACGAAAAAGTGACCGAATGGAAAGAATTTGTCATGGAGATCTTGTGTGAATTTCACGAATTTTTTCCATTCAACTTTTTTTCCATCGCATTTAACGATGAAAAAGGCTTGAGTATCTATATCTATTGCCTGGGACAATATGACAAACAAACGCAAGAAAAAGCTTGTCAACATTTGGTCCGGGATTTAACCCACCAATTGGGTCTGCCCGCCGATGCGGCTATCAGCCTGGAAACATTTTCTGTTCCCATCAGCAACCACGCCATCAAAACTGAGAACCTGAAGATTTTGACCATGGATGTGCCTTGCGACCAAGGCAATCTCGGCGGCATTCTTGGCTTAGGCTACGCCTCCGCCTATCCTTTGACGCCGCAGGAACAGAGCATTATCCGCTCGTTGCTTGCGGTTATGGTTATGGTGGTCGGTTCCAGTAAAGCCTTAAGTCGATCGTTAAAAAAACTGACCTACTATGCTGAGCATGATCCTTTGACCGGCTTACACAATCGCCGTTATTTCGAGCATCTGCTGAAATACGAAATTGACCGTTCGAGTCGTCACGGCCACCAATTTACCTTACTTTCGATTGATCTGGATAATTTCAAATCCATTAACGATGTCTATGGCCACCTGGCCGGCGACCAGGTGCTCAGTGAATTGGCGCAACTCTTACGTCATAAAGTTCGCAAAGGCGATATCATTTCACGCCTTGGTGGTGATGAATTTGTCATTCTTTTACCCGAAACCGATCTGGAAAGTGGCAACATCGTGGCCAACGCCTTCCGGCAAACGATTGCTGAACATGAGTTTCATATCAATCAGAATGATGATCCTCTCAATATAAGTATTTCAATCGGCCAGTCCAACTTCCCACTTGATGGCCAGTCATTCCAGGAATTGCTCAACAAAGCAGATATCGCCTTATACCAGGCCAAAACATCGGGCAGAAATTTCGTTTGTACCGCCGCACAATCCAAAGTCTCTGTCGATGAATACAAAAACATGATCACCTTGTCGACGCAATTACGTAAGGCACTGAAAGATCAGCGTATCGTCCCTTATTTTCAACCTATTATCGATTGCAAAAGCGATAAAATATACGCCTATGAAGCCTTAGCGCGGCTACAGGCCGAAGACGGTCAGATCATTCCTGCCGGCTTGTTCATCGAAGCTGCGGATCGCTACAATATCAATATCGACCTTGACCATATCATGCTGAAAAAAACCATAGAGTTTATGGCACAGCATCAAGCCAGTCACCATTCAATCCCTCGTGTTTTCGTCAATCTGACCCCACAGGAAATCCAAAACCGCCAAATCCTGAATTTCGCCGAACAATTATGTCACGAAAACAATATTCCTTCCGATCGACTCGTATTTGAGATCACTGAACGGGAAGCTATCGGCGATATGATCAATATGCGTGAATTTTTAACCCTCATCCGGGCGAAAGGTTTTGCGTTTGCCTTAGACGATTTTGGCAGTGGTTATAATTCATTTCATTATTTACGGGAACTGCATTTTGAATATGTCAAAATCGATGGTGCCTTCGTAGCCAATATTCTCAATTCAAAGATCGATTTAGTTTTAATCGAAAACCTCGTCCGAATCTGTCAACAGTTAGGCATGAAAACACTGGCTGAATTCGTCGAATCCGAAGAAATCATGAAGCTCTTGAAACTGATGGGGGTCGACTTTGCTCAAGGCTTTCATCTTGGCATGCCGAAACAAAATTTTGTGACTGAAGTGGACTAAATGACGTTAACCCCCATCCACGACACTGGTATTTTAGGCAAAATCATCTAAACTCTTTCAAAACAGAAGAAAATCTGCTTTTTAATGAGTGCTTTCCTTATACTCTTGACTCTTACATGACACGCTTTCAGGATTCATTATGGCTTTGCGTAAAATTGCCGGACTCATCCTCGGTTTAACGTTATCGGTGACTGTTGTTTGGGCTGACAGTCTGAAAATAAACCCGAACCATCCCGACCGCTATACCGTGGTTAAAGGTGACACATTATGGGATATTTCGGCCAAGTTCCTCAAAAACCCGTGGGAATGGCCTAAATTGTGGCAAAACAATCCACAAATCAAAAACCCGCATTTGATTTATCCCGGCGATACCTTGTATTTCTCCATCGTCAACGGCCAACCGCAGCTGAGCCTGACGCGCCCATCAGAAAACAGTTTAAGCCCCCAGATCAGGCAATACCCACTGGAAAATGCGATTGACATGATTCCGTCCGATGCGATTCGCCAGTTTTTGACCTCCCCTAAAGTCGTCACCGAGCATGAACTGGAAAAAGCGCCTTATGTCATCGACTTTGCCGGCGAACACCTTTTGGCCGGTGCCGGTGATCGCATTTATGTGCGTGCCATTACCGAACCCGAGAGCCTGAGCTATATCATCTATCGCAAGGGAAAAGTATATACCAGCCCAACAACCCATGAAACATTAGGCTATGAAGCGCTGTATATCGCTGACGCGACACTGGAAAGCACCGGCGACCCGGCAACCCTGTCAATCATCAAGTCTGACAGCGAAATCCGCATGGGCGACAGACTTATGATCAGTGCCGCCGGCGACCTCGATTTAAACTATTTCCCTCATGCGCCCAAAAAAGCCATGCAAGGCTCTATCATCAGCGTGTTGAATGGCGTATCCCAAATTGGCCAGCATAATATCGTTGTCATTGACAAAGGCCTTGCCGATGGCATCGAGACCGGCCATGTTTTTGATATTTATCGAAAAGGTCGTACTGTCATCGATCGTATCGGCAACCCGGACAAGGTTAGCCAAGTCAAACTGCCGGATGAAATCGCCGGTCAACTGATGGTGTTTCGGCCTTTTGAACGGGTCAGCTATGCGTTGGTTATGGAAGCATCAGCCGCGATTCATGTCCTGGATAAAATTGAAACACCTTAAATTCACTTGTCTGATTCATCCTTAAAATATTGGCTGGCCATGCTGCGAACTCCCGGCATGGGCAGCAAAACCATTAGCAAACTGCTGGAACAAACTGAACCTGAGGCGGTTTACAGCGCCTCGCAGGCACAGCTAAAAAAATGGGGGTTAAGCGATAAAATCATCGCCGCCATTAAAGCACTGGACTGGGCGCGGGTTGAAAAAGACCTGGCCTGGGCCGAACACGACCTGCACCATATCGTACCGCTGACTAGCCCGCTCTATCCTGAACAACTCAAACAAATCGACAGCCCCCCGCCCGTGTTATTTGTCCGCGGGCACATCGATTTACTCATGCAGCCGCAAATCGCTATAGTCGGCAGCCGCAATCCTTCACAGCAAGGCCTGCAAACGGCTCGTGAATTCGCCAAAAACCTGGCCGCTTATGGCTTTGTCATTACCAGTGGGCTGGCGCTAGGTATTGATGCCGCAGCGCACCAGGGCGCGCTCGATGCAACTGGCCGCACGCTTGCCGTCGCCGGCACCGGACTCGACCGGGTTTATCCCGCCCGCCACAAACAACTGGCCACCCAGATTCTTGAACATGGCGCGCTTGTTTCTGAATTTCCGCCCGGCACCAGTGCCAAAGCCAGTCATTTCCCACGGCGAAACCGCATCATCAGCGGCTTGTGCTTAGGGCTTTTAGTGGTAGAAGCGGCCAAACAAAGCGGCTCCTTGATTACCGCCCGGCTCGCTCTGGAACAAAACCGCGAAGTTTTCGCCATTCCAGGCTCGATTCATAACCCGCTGGCTCGGGGATGTAATGCTTTAATCCGCGAAGGCGCCAAACTGGTCGAAACAACCGATGATATTTTTGAAGAATTAGGTGAATATAATCAACAACCTACACAAGACACCGATAAAAAAACAAAAACAGGACTTGACCCGGAGCAGGAAAATCTATTGAATTTAGTCCAATTCAGCCCCACAACTGTAGATTATCTGATTGAAAAAAGTGGTCTTACCATTGAAATCATATCATCCATCTTACTGGTGCTGGAACTGCAAGGCTACATAGATTCGCGGCCTGGCAGTTGCTATATTCGACTCAAATAACCCAACTCCCCTCTATGAAAGAAGATATTTTTGATGTACTCATCTACCTGTTTGAAAACTATCTGGCCGATGAAATTAACATGCTGGCCGATGCCGACAGCGTACTGGACGAATTGAAACAAGCCGGTTTCAATTCAACCGAAATCAACAAGGCATTCGATTGGCTGGAATCACTGTCGGAAGAACCCGGCATTATTCCAACCCTGTCATCCGCTTTTCGTATTTTCAGTGATGAGGAACAAAAGGTACTGGATCTTGAATGTCGCAACCTGCTGTTATTTTTGGAACATAATCAAATTTTGACCGCCGACAGCCGTGAAATTGTCATTGACCGGGCTATGGCCTTAAAAGATGAAAATATCACCTTGGACAGGCTGAAATGGCTGGTGCTGATGATATTACTCAGTCAGCCGGGTGATGACAGCGCGTTCTCACGCATGGAAGACATTGTTTACGACCTGACGCCCAACGCACTGCATTGATATGAGCAAAAATCTTGTTATCGTCGAATCACCGGCCAAATGTAAAACCATCGAGAAATACCTGGGCAAAGATTTCCAGGTTTTGGCCTCTTATGGCCATGTTCGCGACCTGGTTCCCAAAGAAGGCGCGGTCGATCCTGAGCACGATTTCGCCATGAAATATCAGGTTATCGAGCGCAATCTCAGGCATTTGCAAGAAATCAGCAAGGCGATTAAAAAAGCCGATAACCTGTATCTGGCAACTGACCCGGATCGCGAAGGAGAAGCGATCTCATGGCATGTTTATGAGTATTTAAAAGAAAAAAAACTGCTCAAAGACAAGCCCGTACATCGCGTGGTCTTCCATGAAATCACCAAAAAAGCGGTTTCCGAGGCCATCGCACACCCGACCGAGCTGTCCACCACTCTGATCAATGCCCAACAGGCACGCCGGGCGCTGGATTATCTGGTCGGTTTCAACCTGTCGCCGTTGCTGTGGAAGAAAATCCGCCGCGGCTTATCCGCCGGACGCGTGCAAAGCCCGGCATTGCGCATGATTGTCGAGCGCGAACTGGAAATCGAGGCATTTAAAAGCCGTGAATACTGGCGTCATACTGCCGAAGCCAGCGCCGAAGGTAAACCGTTCAAAGCACGGCTGACTCATTTCAATGGTGAAAAGCTCGAACAGTTCAGCATCACCGATGAGCAACGCGCCACCGAGGTGCAAAAAGCCTTGTTAGAGGCCGCCGATGGCAAGTTAATGGTTGCCAGGCTGGAGAAAAAACAGCGCAAAAAAAATCCGGCAGCGCCTTTTATTACCTCGACCCTGCAACAGGAAGCCGCCCGCAAGCTTGGCTTTACTACCCGCAAGACCATGATGGTTGCCCAACAATTATACGAAGGCATCGATCTTGGCGGCGAAACCGTCGGCCTTATCACCTATATGCGTACCGATTCGGTCAACCTGGCCGATGAAGCCATCGCCAGCCTGCGGGATTTGATCGCCCAAAAATTTGGCGCCGAAAATGTGCCCAAACAACCGCGTTCGTATAAAACCAAGTCTAAAAATGCTCAGGAAGCGCACGAAGCGATTCGGCCAACGGATGCCTTCCGCCTGCCGGAAACCGTCAAGAATCGACTGACACCCGATCAGTTCAAACTGTATGACCTGATCTGGAAACGAACCGTCGCCTGTCAGATGATCCACGCCACCTTAAACCAGGTCGCGGTCGATCTGCATTGTGGCAGCGACAAAAATGTCTTTCGCGCCACCGGCTCCACCATCGCCAAACCTGGCTTCATGTCTGTCTATTTAGAAGGCCAGGATGATGGCAAGGAAAGCGATGACAAAGAAAGCTTTTTACCGCCGATGGAAGAAGGCCGGCCGGTTGATTTGCTGGATATCAAAGCCAGCCAGCACTTTACCGAGCCGCCACCACGATACAGCGAAGCCAGCCTGGTAAAAGCCTTGGAAGAACACGGCATCGGCCGCCCTTCGACCTATGCCTCAATTATTTCCACACTGCAAAACCGCGATTATGTGACCTTAGAAAGCAAACGCTTTCACCCTACCGATGTCGGTCGTATTGTGAACAAGTTTTTGACCGAACATTTCACCAAATACGTCGATTACAATTTTACCGCCAATCTGGAAAATGACCTGGATGCAGTCGCGCGTGGCGAAAAAGACTGGATTCCATTGATGGATGCGTTTTGGAAACCTTTTATCAAACTCGTCCATGAAAAAGAAGAATCGGTACAACGTAAAGATGTTACCCAGGAAGCTATCGACGAAAAATGCCCGGAATGCGGTAACCCGCTATCCATTCGTTTAGGCCGAAATGGTCGCTTTATTGGCTGCACCAATTACCCGGAGTGCTCTTACACCCGTAACCTGAATGATGATGGTACGCAATCGCAAGAACCTGAAGTGGTTGAAGGCCGAAACTGTCCTAAATGCAAGTCGGCTCTGGTGATAAAAACCGGCCGCTATGGCAAATTTATCGGCTGCAGCAACTATCCTGCCTGTAAACATATCGAACCGCTGGAAAAACCGCTGGACACCGGCGTCGAATGCCCTAAATGCAATCAGGGCACCATACTCAAACGTAAATCCCGCTACGGCAAGATATTTTACTCCTGTTCAGAATATCCGAAATGTGACTATGCCCTGTGGAATGCACCGATCAAAGAAAGCTGCCCGGAATGCGACTGGCCGCTTTTAACCCTGAAAACAACCAAACGCCGCGGCCCTGAAAAAGTCTGCCCACAGAAGGAATGTAAATACGCCACCCCGTATGAAGGCGACCCGGAAGATGTCAATGGCCCAAGCGAGAACAAACAGCCGGCCTGAATAGAGTGTATTGATGACAGGGATGTCGCAACTTCAACATCTGAAAGCTGTAAACTCAATCCGTATCCGCATTGTACGCCCTGACCTGTAAGGTCGGCGCCGACGATGTTTCCAGGCAAAGCGTAACCACTTGATTATCAGAAATTGCCGGCGACATTAAGTACCAATGCTTAAGCGAGCCGCATTCGGTGGGAATATGACGTAAACAAGGCTCCGGTGAAAAGCTGACCTGCACTTTTTCCAGTCCTAACGCAATGCCGCGCCCCACGGCCTTGACGAACGCCTCTTTCGCGGTCCAATACTGATAAAAACGGCGTTCTTTGTCTTCTGTCAAACCATTCCACGCCGCCTGTTCGGCGGCTGAAAAACAACGCCTGACCAGCCCTTCCATGCCTTTTCGGGGTCTTATCAATTCCAGATCAACACCGATTCTGCTATGGGCGGCGAGCGCGAGTACCCAGTACGTGTCGCAATGCGATAAATTAAAAGACAGCTCTGGAAAATCCGGCAGCCAGGGTTTTCCGAATTCGGTGTAACCAATAACCAATTCAGCCGGTTTACAACCGATATAACCCGCTAATATTTGTCTGACCCGCGTGCGCATCGCCACAAATTGCTGGCGAACTTCTGCTCTTTTAATCGACGCAGCCCGGCATTTTTCTGTTTCACTCAACACACTGTCATCCGCTGTACCCTGCAAACAACCGTGCCATAACATCACTGTATCACCCATTTAGCGCACCCGTGCCAGACCTTCACCACGCGGATCACTGGCCGCAGTGAGCCGTCCTGTTTTCCGGTTCCATTGCACCGCCTGCATATTGCCGTAACGATAAGCTTTTTCTTTAAGCCTATGTCCTAACACTTTCAAGCCGTCTATTTCATCATCGGTCAAGCCGCCTTTTTCATATTGAATCTGGTCCGGTATATATTGATGATGAAAACGCGGCACGTTGACCCAGCTTTCCGGCCCATGTCCGTCTGCAAAATCCAGTGTCGCCAGCAATACCATCGAAATAATCCGGCTGCCACCTGGCGTCCCCAACACCGCAACACGTGATTCATCTTCTAAAAATGTCGGTGTCATGCTCGACAACATGCGTTTGCCCGGCGCAATCGCATTCGCTGCCCCACCTACCAGGCCATAACCATTCTGCGTTCCAGGCCGGGCGACAAAGTCATCCATTTCATCATTCAGCAATACGCCGGTACCTTCGGCCATAAATGCGGCACCAAATGGAAAATTAACACTCAAAGTGGCCGCTACCCGATTGCCTTTATCATCAATAATGGAAAAATGCGTAGTATGCTTCCCGACGTCCGCCTCAAACCCGGTTTCACTTAAATAAGCACTGGGCAAAGCC
>CAYUAE010000012.1:0-24337 GCA_964442675.1 uncultured Methylomarinum sp. | reverse complement strand
AGGCTTGGGCGCCGCTTTTTTCCACAATCCTTGTGCTGAAAAACACTGCCATCCCCATTGCAACCAATTCAGTAAAGAATGCGCCAGCCATAGCGACCACAATAACATTAAACCGCGATAAACCAGCAATGGCACGGAAATAATCGTCGCAACAGGTAAAACCGGCGGATTGCGATCCTGATACCAATTCAGATTGAATGCGGTAGACTGATTGCCGGCAATGTGCATATCGGGTACGCCCAGCAAGCCTTGTTGCACAGCAATAAACAACAGCACCAACGCCGTGAAGGTCAACACACCTAAACAGATTTGAATAAAATTGAAATAGGGCAAGGCTAACACATTAGCCCGGCCGCGGATGCCCAGCGCCAATAACCAAAACACCACCAATACACCCGCTGCAACCGGAAGCTGGCTTAACCCCAGCAACAATAAAAACCATTGCCAGGGCTTGATGGGCGTGAGTCCCGATTGTCCCAGACCAAAGGCCAAAACGGCGAGTACGATGACGATACCCCAAATCAGGGTGGCCGGGCCAAAATCGGGTCCTAAGGTCAATAATATCCAGCGATCCTGCCCGGGTTGCAGATTGATATGATGATTGACACTGGCCTGCTGCAAATCGATCACCTGTGTTGTATAGAGGGGCGCGATGCCTAAAGGCGTTACCCAGTTTAATGCGATGGTTTGTTCTCCGGGGCTGATCGGCAGGCGCAGTTCTCGTCCTTGCAGGCGGATAGGTTGCCGCCTGCCATCGATCAACACGCTTTGCAGCTCGGCCTCAGGCGGCAGTGTGATTTTGTGCTGCTGGGCCTTAGAGCTTCTGACCCGCATGGTAAACTCAAGCTGTTCGGTTCTTTTTCCCGGTTTTATTTTAAGTTTCGATTCATCGATCGTCAGCGTTGCGCCGGCAACGGCCTGCGGTTTACGGATGCTCAGCAAGACGCTTTCGCCCGGCCAGGGACGCCATTCGGGCAGCCACTCACCGTCTGCATTTTGCTGTTGAATCACAGCGATACCGGCTAATTCAACATGCCAGATTGGACTGATGCGAGCACGCCAAAGCTCTGTCCATTGCGTGGTCTGCGCCGCCTTCAATTCAATTTTGTCTTGTTTTTCCAAAATCGATTGCCAAATCAAGCGTCGCTGAGCGCCGGATAGTGTCAACTCAGCGTGATGATTGTTGACCCGAATTCCTGCGCTTGTGACCGACTCACCTGCAAGGAGCGGATAACGAATATGAACTGCGGCACGGCTGTTATTTAATCGCACAAGCTGTGTTGTAATCGTCCAGTCCAAACCTAAATTCAAGGTTCGTTCAATGCGGATAAAGGCCGGTAATTCGCCAGGTTGCACGCGACTCTCCAGTGACTTTTCAAGCCGCTGCAAGCGCTTGAACTGCAACACTTTATCGCTTTGACCATCAGCATATACACCTTGAATTTGCCAGCCTTGCTGCCGGGTTTCCACATAATGTGGTTTCAATGTCAATGGCAGACTGAATTTATCGCGCCGTGGCGAGATACCGGCCAGTTGCAATTGATGAATGCCCGCCGGCACAAAAGCCCATAACACGCCATTCTTATCCCGCATCAGGATCTGACTTTCCTGGCCATCCAGTTTGACATGCCCCGGCATCCAGTGATCTGCCTGTGCGGGTAAGGGTATCGCGGTGTCATGCTGCACATGTACAGTAAGGTCAATCGCGAACTTTTCAGCGTCAATTGCCAAGCTCATGCGGGCAATTTGAGCGCAGGCGGGCAAGCATTCCGGCGCTTTTAACAAGCGGCTTTTCAATTCCTGCAATAATTTCCGGTCGGGTAAATCAGCAAAACTGTCACTGCCGGCGCCAAACAGCAGCGGTAGAATCAACATCCATTTAATGCCGGACAAGATACTTTTGTCTGGCTTACGAACCATGTCGAGCAGTCGTAATATCAGGGCAATAATCAACAGCAACTGCACCCATTTCAACACAAACATCATGCCAGGCGATATAAACCACAGTTGCAGCCGTTGCCGGTAATCAACCTGGCCATTCCAGGCCAGCTGCGTTTTTCGCCATTGCCATTGCGGCAAACCGGGCCCGGTTTGTAAATTGGCATGGGGGTCAAATTGCGTCAGTGGCGCCTGCTTATTCTTCCTTTCCGCACTGAAATCCCTTGATTTTTTGAGCGGCCGGCTACTGAGCTTCGGCATCGCTTCGCTGATGGCAATGCGGGCTTCATCCATGCCGGCCATCGGACTGATATCCAGCGTCCTGATTGGCACAACCGGCTGCCACGGCTTTTCCAATTGTGGATAAAATGCCGTCCGCACTTGCTGTATCATGAACGGGATTAAGATAATCAGCATGGCCAGCCAGCTTAAATGGCGATAATAGCGCAGTATGCGGGCAAATCCACCTTCCGGCAAAACCCGCAACAGCGCAATCACCGCCAGTAAATTCAACCAGATAAAATGTGGCGCGTCGGGTTCATGCGCGGTCAACACGAGCATCACTAACGCCAACGCTCCCCAGCGTTTATTCCATAACCGACTCACCGCCAATGCGCTAATCAACACCATAAACAAATCGAGTAAGGTCCAGCGCCCAACCCAGCTATCGGGCTGGTTATCCACGCCGCCGACATAAAACAGCCGCCATCCCGGCGGGATATTCAACTCCGCGCTGACCTGCTGAAAATCTTGCATCCAGCCACTCACACTCAACTCGCTAATATTCCCTTCAATGCGGCTGTCGGCCAGCAGATTCAAATGCCCCTGACGGACTTCAACGCCGGCCGGTTCCTGTTCATGCAGCCGGGTAATCAACTGATTTTCACCGTTGATTTTAACCTGCCCTAATTGCATTTCAGGCCCGGTCTTTAAGCGCCAGCTCCGGCGTAGCTGTCCTTGTATGGCATCCTGAATGGTATAGCCTGTGCCTGCAAAATCCAGCCAGATTCTGCGTTTCAGTGTGAGTTTATCGGGCTCGGGTTGCGGATTTCCGCGTCGCAATACGTTAAATACCATGACATCGCCCTGCTCAAGACGATAGGCGGGCAAATGCCGCCAGGCGGCCGGGAGTCTGGTTTGCGACGGATCAATTGCGGGAACGTTTTTGATTTCCAGCAAACGCAAGGCACGGTTAGGTTGAAATGACCAGATTTCATAATCTGGCCAGGCAGCATCCTGAAACGTCAGTCCCAGTTGTTTAATGTCTTTTGGATACAGGCTTTTAAGCCGGATTGTCCATTGCCCGGGTCTGAGCTGAATGCGCAGTTTACCCGTGTTTTCCAACCGTGCCGGCAATGGGCTGCCTAAATCGACGGCGATAAACCCCGCTAACAAGGCATGGGGTAAAAGCACTTCTCTGGGCGTGCCGGCGACATCAAGCTGGAGCACGGTCTCCATTTGCAACGGCACATCATCAATCAGTTTGCGAAAAACCTGTAATTGCAGCCGGTTTTCGGGCGGCATCAGGTCTGCTTTTTTAGATTGATGCAGCCAGATTGCGTCTTGTTTCAGGCTATAATCGACAATTTTTTTGCCGTTCACCGTAAGCGCAATCAACCCGGTGTCGGTATACACGCCCAGGTGATCAGGCAATCGCCGCCAGCGGAACTGGCCTTCAATGTGATGCTGACCCGCGCTTAAAAATACAGCAGGTTTGCCATTTTTCTTCACGACCGGCAATGGCTTTTGATTAACACGCACCTTCTGCGGCCAATGCCTGTCATCACCTGGCAGGATAACCCAGGCATCGCGATATAACGTCCACCGACTGCTGAAGCGGCCACCGCTGTCATTCAGCGTCAATTGTAAACGCCCCGGCCAGCGGCATTGTTTTTGTTTAAAGCGATGATAAAAAAACGGACAGTGGAAATCCTTATCCTCATCGGTCACCCAGTCTATCCAGGGTTTCAGCGGTTCCGGCACCTGTTCTGGGGTCAGGGCTAGCGCCGCCTGGTTAAGGGTAATTAAACAAAGCAGTATAAAAAAGCGCATGATGGTCTCCAGTAACCATTGTCTAATTGGTTTGCCGTATGCGTTCCCACGCTGGAGCGTATGAGGATACCTTGCTCCCTGCCCCCTGCTTTATGTCAAACATTCCCGTAGCGTTTGATAAATGCCGCCAAAACTACCATTGCTCATCAATACAGCGTGCGCTTTTTGCTCAACTTGTAGCTGGGCAGTAATATCATCCAGTCGACTGCAAATCCGGATATTATCGGCATAATCGAGCAGCAGCGATAAGTCCCAGTCCAATTCTTCAGGCTGATAAATCAATGCCAGATCTGCCGTTTTCAGCGCATGAGCCAGTGTTTTGGTATGAATGCCCATGCGCATGGTGTTAGATCGTGGCTCCAGGACGGCAATAATGCGTTCGTCGCCAACCTGCCCTCGCAATCCGGCGAGGGTGGTTTCGATGGCGGTGGGATGATGGGCAAAATCATCATAAACTGTAATATTTTCGGTCTCGATAATTTTTTCCATCCGCCGTTTGACGTTCTTGAATCGCTGCAAGGCATCAATTGCTGCCGCCGGCAGGATGCCGACATGCCGTGCCGCCGCGATGGCCGCCAGGGCGTTGTAAACATTGTGTTCGCCGGTTAAGGCCCAGTCAATGATGCCTTGTGACTGATGCTTGAAGATAATTTCAAACTGACTGCCGTCGGCTTTCAGCAATTTTGCCTGCCAATCGGCGGATTGTCCGATAGCGGTTTTTACCACCGGTGTCCAGCAGCCTTTTGTCAGCACATCGGCAATATTCTGCTCGTTTTCTGGCGTGATGATCAAGCCTTCACCGGGAATGGTGCGCACCAGATGATGAAATTGCGTTTTTATCGCATCAAGATCGGGAAAAATATCGGCATGGTCAAATTCAAGATTGTTCAATATCGCGGTTCGTGGCCGGTAATGAACAAATTTAGAACGCTTGTCGAAAAAGGCCGAATCATATTCATCGGCTTCGATGACAAAAAAATCCGATTCGCCCAGGCGGGCGGATAAGCCAAAATTCAATGGCACACCACCAATCAGAAAACCGGGATTGAAACCCTGCGCTTCGAGAATCCAGGCCAACATACTGGTTGTGGTGGTTTTGCCGTGAGTACCGGCGACGCCAAGTACCCATTTGTCTTGCAGCACATGTTCGGACAGCCATTGCGGCCCTGACACATAATGCAAGCCCCGGTTCAATACCGCCTCGACTTCCGGGTTGCCGCGCGACAAGGCGTTGCCGATAACCACCAGGTCGGGCTTGCTATCCAGGTTTTCGGCACGATAGCCATTCATCAGCGCGATGCCTTGTTGCTCCAGTTGCGTACTCATCGGCGGATAAACATTATGATCGGAGCCGGTGACGTGATACCCCAATTGCCTGGCGATCAGCGCCAGCCCCCCCATAAAGGTCCCGCAGATGCCTAAAATATGGATGTGGTAAGGGGGTTGTTTATTGTGCATTGTCAGCCTCTTTTTGGGGGTTGTCCTTGGCATTATCGTCTTTTTTTTCGTCAGTTGCGGCGTCTTCTGTTTCGGTCTCTGGTTCTAATGTTTCCTTGGCACCGGCTTGTTCCAGCAGCTTGATAATCGCTGCCGGAGCTATCTTTTTGGCGCGCGCCAGAATGGTCAGGCCGTTGTTATCCACCGCATTGACATCGGCGCCTGCTGCAATCAATATCTGAATCAAGTCTTTATCGGCAAATCGAATCGCATCCATCAGCGCGGTATTGCCGGTATTGTCCGCCGCATTCACATCGGCGCCATAATTAAGCAATACCTTAACATTGCGCAGATTACCATTGTAACAGGCACCCATCAATGCCGTTCGGCCGGTCGCCGATTTGGCGTTGACATCCAGCCCCTGTGCCAGCAATGATCGCAGGCGTTCGGTATTGCCATCGGTGGCAGCACGAAACAGATCATTAAAATCTTCGGCATTTGCACTCAGCGCGTAGATAACGATCAGACTATAAAACAGAATTTTCATTTTTAAGGGTCGGCAAACGGCTAGTCTCGGGAATAATGCTAAAATACAGTATAAACCCTATCAGAAAATAGCTGAACATCGTCTTTATGAGCGAAAAAAATAAAATAATTGTCACGGCTAAGCCCCGTTATATTGAAGCGCAATCATCACCGGATGATGATCGCTATGTCTTTTCTTATACCATTCACATCGAAAACCAGGGCCAGCTTAGCGCCCGGTTATTAAGTCGGCACTGGTTGATTACCGATGCCAACGGCAAGGTGCAGGAAGTCACCGGCGAAGGTGTCATTGGCAAGCAGCCATTGATCCAGCCGGGCGAATCATTCAGCTATAGCAGCGGCGCTGTCGTTGAAACCCCGGTTGCCGTGATGCAGGGGCAATATCTCATGGAAAACAGCGACGGCGAACAATTTAATACACCTATTCCAAAATTCACCTTGTCTATTCCGCGTGTACTGCACTGATGTCAATTTACGCCATTGGGGATATTCAAGGCTGTTACGATTCTTTGCGTCGCCTGCTGGATAAAATTGCGTTCGACCCTGGACATGACCAGCTCTGGTTTGCCGGTGACCTGGTTAACCGCGGGCCAAAATCGCTGGAAACCTTGCGCTTTATTAAATCATTAGGCGATGCGGCTATCTGTGTACTCGGCAATCACGATCTTCATTTAATTGCCACCGCCGTCAATCAGCGCAAACTGAAAGCGAAAGACTCGCTCGGCCCGGTTCTGGCCGCGCGCGACTGTGATGAATTGATTCATTGGCTCCGCCACAGGCCCTTGCTGCACCGAGACAAAGGATTTAATTTATTGCATGCAGGGCTTGCCCCGCAATGGAGCATCAAACAAGCGGAAAAACTGGCGCGCCAGGTTGAACGTATTTTGCAGGGCAAGCATTATGCCGATTTCTTTAAACACATGTACGGTGACAAACCCGATATCTGGTCTGAAGACCTGTCCCCCTTCAATCGGACGCGCTTTGTGGTGAATTGCTTTACCCGCATGCGATACTGTGATGCCTCGGGCCGGCTGGACTTCCATTATAACGGCCCGCCCGGCAGTCAACCCGATCATTTAATGCCGTGGTTTATGGTACCTGGTCGTAAAACTCAAAAAGACACCATTATTTTTGGCCATTGGTCAACGCTTGGTTTTTATCATGGCTATAATTGCTATGCTATCGACACCGGCTGTTTATGGGGCGGTGAATTGACAGCAATCAAATTAGGCAAAGCCATCAAAAAATATTCTATCCGCTGCAAACAATCATGACTCAGACTATCAATACCTTAATTGCGCCCGAAAATCGCCTGGCCATTCTGTCACGCGCTGAAATTCATAATTTACTCGACAGCAGCCAAGGCGGCTTGTATCGACTGCTGCGTAACTGCGCACTGGCTGTTTTAAACTGCGGCAGCGACCTGGATGATGGAAAGGCGCTATTGGAGCGTTATCCCGACTTTGATATTCGAGTATTTTCTGAAGAACGCGGTATTCAGCTTGAATTGCAACACGCGCCTGCCGAAGCCTTTGTCGATGGCCAAATCATTGCCGGTATTCGCGAGCACTTGTTTGCCGTGTTACGCGATATTGTTTATGTCGAAAATGAAATTATCGGCAATCCGGCCTTCAATCTTGAAGCCTCAGATGCCATTACCGACGCTGTTTTTCATATTCTGCGCAATGCCGATATCATTCGCCAGCATGTTGAGCCTAAGCTCGTCGTGTGCTGGGGTGGCCATTCCATCTCGGGTGTTGAATACCGTTACAGCAAAGAGGTTGGTTATCATTTAGGGCTGCGTGATATGGATATTTGCACCGGCTGCGGGCCGGGCGCGATGAAAGGACCGATGAAGGGCGCGACCATTGCACATGCCAAGCAACGCATGAAAAATGGTCGTTATATCGGCATTACCGAGCCGGGTATTATCGCCGCAGAATCGCCCAATCCTATCGTCAACGAACTGGTCATCATGCCGGATATTGAAAAACGGCTGGAAGCCTTTGTCCGTTGTGGACACGGCATTATCGTGTTTCCCGGCGGCGCTGGCACTGCCGAAGAAATTCTGTATTTACTCGGCGTATTATTGCACCCTGATAACCTTGAAATTCCGTTTCCAGTCATTTTTACCGGGCCTGCCGGCTCTGCTGATTATTTCAAACAAATCAATCATTTTATTGGCGACACGCTGGGCTTTGAAGCCCAGCAGCGCTATAAAATCATCATCAACGATCCGGCCCGGGTCGGTCGGGAAATGCTGGCGGGCCTGCACCAGGTCAGAGAATATCGAAAAGGACAAAAAGACGCCTATTATTTTAACTGGTCGTTAAAAATCGACCCTGTCTTCCAGCAACCGTTTGACCCGACCCATCAGGCGATGGCAGAATTAAACTTGAGTAAACAGCAAGCACCGCATCAATTAGCAGCCAATTTGCGGCGGGCCTTTTCCGGTATCGTCGCCGGTAATGTCAAAGAGGAAGGGATTCGCCGCATCGAAGAATCCGGACATTTCGAAATCAGTGGCGACAGCGACATTATGGCCGCCGTCGATAATCTGTTAGCGTCGTTTGTCGCAGAGCAACGGATGAAACTGCCTGGCAGCATTTACCAGCCATGCTACAAAATCATCCGCTGAAGTGTACATTACTCGCGCTCGTAGGCCAGTTCTTCAGGTTGTTGCCGGGCGAGTGAATGTACGGTGAAGAATTTCTTGAATTGCGGCATGAAGCTGGCGGTAATCGGAATCGAATAAAAACAATAAATTGCCGCCGCTTCGCCGGTACTGACGCCGAAAAACCATTGTGGAACAAACAGGGTCAAAATAGCCATCGCAAAATGATAGCTGGCAATTTTCCAACAGTCTTTCCATAAAAAGCCACTTAACGCCAACGCAAATAATGAGCCATGGGTGACCAGCAAACCAAAAGCACTGCCAATATGGTAGCCGATATGATATTTCCCCATAAACAGGCAGGACACCATGTCGCCGATAAAATTCGGTTGAATGCCGAATAACTGCCATTCACGCGGTAAAAAACTGAAAATAAGAAAGGAGCCACTCAAGGTAACACCCAGCAAAGTGGCTTTTTTTAGCGCATTTCTATCAGACGAATAGGTCGCCAGCGCCGGCATGATAGCAAAGGCTTGCAAGCTGATATGGTAAGTCGAAAGCTCGCTTAAGAATAAATTAGTCCCGAATCCACATTGATCAGCCACGGGATAGGCGAAATACTGGATAAACTCCATCAAGGAAAAATGAAAAATAGCATAGGCTCGCGCCAACCTCACCCAAAACGGTTCGCTCTTATCGCGATAAGTCACTGTTGCCGCAACCAGACCGACAACCCCTAAGCCTAAAGACATATTGGCGCTAAAACACATAATTTCTCCTCTTAAAAATTACTTATGAAACCATATTACCATTAAAGTAGTAATGTTTTATACGACTGCCTTTAAGCAGCCTCGCCATAAATCACACAGCGATTGCGGCCACCTTCTTTTGCCTGATACAGCGCTTTATCTGCACGCTCGAACAAATCATCAGGGTGGCGATCGCCTTTTTGATAATCAGTGAGGCCACCGGATATTGTCACTTGCAGCATTTGGTCATTATAAGAAAAGCGTTTATCGGCAATAATTTTACGAATCTTTTCAGCGACTACCCAGGCTTGTCTGGCATTGATATTCGGTAAAATCATCACAAATTCTTCGCCGCCATAACGCGCGACAAAATCGGTTTCCCGGCAATTGTTTTTGATAAGCTGTGCGATGATACATAAAACCTTGTCGCCCGCTTTATGGCCGTAGGTATCGTTGATTGATTTGAAATAATCAATATCCCATACCAGTAAACTCATAGGCGTCTGGTAACGCTTACTGGTCTTGAATTCGGCCTCGATTTTTTCGTTATAGGCCAAACGATTCGGCAATTCTGTCAGGGGATCGAGAAAGGCCTTGTTATGCGCCTGTTTCAACGATTCTCGCAATATTTTCGACTCAGCTTCCAGGTCTTTTATTTTTTTCGACATCTCAGCCAATTGCCGCTGAGTATCTAATAGTTTTGAATCGGCATGATTCTGATGTTTTTGCAGATTTGTAGTCAAGTCTTGCAGGTGAATGGTAATGTTGTGTTGCAAGGCATTTAAATCATCGGCATGGATGGTGCTGTTTTTAATGTTCTCGATTTGTGTTGAAATGAGTGTACTAAGTTGTGCGTGACTGTCATAACTTGCCTGGCTCGACGCGCTCGCTTTTTGCGTCATGCTGTCGAGCAGACTTAATTGGCTGGAAATATTATCCAGAAATTTTTCTGTATCTTTTTGCTCCGATAAAAAATACTGATTGATTTCCAGAATCAAGGTCACCGCTGATTGCACCAGGTTATTATCCGCTTCACCATTTTGATTCTGTATCAGTTGATTCTTGATGGTTACACTTTTTGCCACGAATTTGTCCGGAATTTCAATCGTATCCAGCAAAACACAAAGCTGCTGAATAAATATCGTCGATGTTGCACCACCTTCCTGCATCGAAGTCTGCTTCATGCGCAGGCTATGATCGAGAGCTTTGGACAGCGCCTGCATATCCTGCTGCAAGTCTTCAATTTTAACGCCCTGCTTTAATTTTTGTGTAATGGGCAGGATATAGTCATCCAGCACTTTATTCTGGCCTGACACAAAACGCATGAATTGAACAATGAGTTTATAGAGAAACTTTTTACTAAGTTTAGACATAGTTGTTGTTAAGTCGTTTGTGCCGGTTCGATAACACATTGATTTCGGCCATTGTTTTTAGCCTTGTAAAGGGCAGCATCGGCTCGTTTAAAAACCGCTTCCGCCGTATCATCCGGGGTAAACTGACTGATACCGCAGGATACGGTAATCCTGATTTTATGTCCGCCTGAGTTAAACCCGGTCTTCTCGATTGTCTTACGCAATTTCTCGGCAATAATCAAGGCGGCTTGGCTATCGGTATCCGGTAACAACATGACAAATTCCTCGCCGCCAAACCGGGCAATAAAATCCATTTCCCGACAATGTTGCTGCAACAAGCGGCCAATAATCTGCAAGGTCTTGTCGCCCGCTTTATGACCGAAGCTATCATTGATCTTCTTAAAAAAATCAATATCCCAGATCGCCATCGACAACGGTGTGCCGGTTCTGCGAAAACGTGCTAATTCAGCCTCCAGACGTTCATCATAGGCGAGGCGATTGGGCAATTGCGTCAGCGGATCTTTAAAAGCCAGATGCCGTGCCTGTTGCAATTGTGTTTCCAGCATGGAGGATTCATTTTCAAGCCGCTTGATTTCAGAACTGAGCTGATCAATTTTTTGTTGCGTTTGCTGTTGTGCTGTTTTTTCCTGCTGTTGATGCTGCTGCAACTGCTGTGTAATGTTCTCCAGACTGCTGCTGACCAGTTGTTTCAAGCTGTCGAGTTCAGTTGCATTCGCTGAGTTTTCCTGTAAATCCTGCATTTGTTGGGTAAACGACTGATCCAGCAGATTACGTTTTTTATTGCCTTGCACAAAGGCATCGGATATACCTTGGGTTTGATTTCCCAGTGCATTGAGCTGGCTGCTTATCTGGCTGAGGAAACGCGCCATGTCTTGCCGTTCCTGCAGCAGATGTTTTTTAATATCTGACAGCAACGTCAAGGTCTCTTCCAATAAAAACGGTAACGGCTCACCATCCTGCAACTGTATTTTCAAGGTTTCGGCACGTTGACTGAATGGTTCGGGTACTTCGGTATTTTCCAATAATTTCAACAGTTGCCGACAGATCAGATCGACATCGAGCTGTTGCTGAGGAATATCGGATACCACAGCCTGCTCCTCATCAACCAGTTCATGCAAGGCCAGTAACATATCGTGCTGGGTAGTATATTTACCCTGTTGCCATAATTTATAGACCCGTTCAAATTCCGTTTTGCGTCTTGGAAACTGACGCTGAAGAAACTGAATTAAAAACTCAGGGTCCTGCTTGTCCGATGTTTCATCCAGCTTTAACAAGGTATCGGAAAACTGCTCGAGCTGCTGTTTCAGATTATCATTGATCAGGCCTTTTTTGAGCTGTTTACGGATTTGAGTGAGGTAAGGGTCTAATTGCGGACTGACGCCGGTGGCAACCAATGCCAGCCGGGTAATAATTTTGCACAGGAGTTGTTCTTTTTTCTGCTGGTCTTTTTCCAGCCTTTCTTGTTCATCAATCAAGGAAAAATATTTCTTTTCCCACTTGTCTTGCGTTTTTTTTGAATTAAATAAGCTCATAGACGAAAAGTTTAGAATACCGTATCTGTGCTAAGGATGGATGGAGGCATCAGCTAAAAACCCATCAAAATGAGTAGCCTGAATGATGGGTTTCGCTATCGCTCGACCCATCCTACAGTCTTAATAATCAATACGTTAAACATACAGGCTTTTTTGCATGA
The DNA here is from genome assembly GCA_964442675.1 of uncultured Methylomarinum sp. GTDB lineage: Bacteria > Pseudomonadota > Gammaproteobacteria > Methylococcales > Methylomonadaceae > Methylomarinum. The sequence goes on along the minus strand of CAYUAE010000012.1, from coordinate 11,935 downwards.
CATCCATGCCCCCTGTGCCAGGCTACTCCGCTGCGGGTTTGGATTCACGTTCAATCAGATCATTGATCACCTTGATCATATTTTCTTGCGACCCTGCCAAACGCGCCGTAATTTTATATTTACCATTCACAATGATGGCAGGAACGCCGGAAACCCCGTAACGCGGCGCCATCGCACGCGCCTGGCGCAGTTTGGCATCCACTAAAAAGGAGTCATACGCGGCTTCAAAAGCGGCTTTGTCGACGCCGTGTTGGGCAAAAAATTCACCCAATTCGTCTTTGTCCGCCAATTTTTGATGTTTGTTTTGAATGGCATCGAAAAAGTCAGCATGCACTTTATCCAGCACGCCTAAGGCCTCGGCCGTGTAATACGCTTTCGCGTGCAGCTCCCATAATTTGCTGAAAACAGCCGGCTGACGAATGAAGTCGACATTTTCGGGTTTGTTTTTCAGCCATTTTGCCAACATAGGCTCAAAGCTGTAGCAATGCGGACAGCCATACCAGAAAAACTCGATCACTTCGACTTTGTCGGGATTTAGCGTCGGTTGCGCCGGGGACAACAGCTCATAGGGCATGGATTCAGCCTGACTCAGCCCCATCGTGCCAAACGCTAGTAAAAATACAAAAACAGCCTTTTTAAACATGACAGACTCCTTATTTCATCATGGAAATATAGTATGACACCGCCTTGATCTGCTCATCGGTCATGCCATCGGCAATCATACGCATCATATTTTCAGCGTTGTTTTGTCGTTTACCCTGTTTGAAATCAGTCAGTGTTTTAATCAAATAATCGGCATGCTGAGCGCGCAGAGCCGGAAATGCCGCCGGCTTGTTACCTTCGCCATAAGGTCCGTGACAGGCGATACAGGCGGAAACTTCGTTCTCTAAGTCACCATTGCGATATAAATCACCGCCCATGGCCAGTAATTCATCGAGTTCGGCTTGTTTTTTTTCAGCGGCCGCTTTTTTAGCCGCCTCATCCATCTCATCTTCGTCGTCATCGTCAATATCCAAAACAGGCGCACTGTTCGGCTTTATTTTATTGCTTTCATAAAATACAGCGATATTCTGTATCTGCTCATCGCTCAAACCCATCGCCAAAGGTGCCATCATTGGCGCATTCCGCCGACCTTGTTTAAAATCATTGAGTTGTTTGACCAGATACGAGGCATGTTGCTCAGCCAGTTTCGGGAACATGCCCGACGGGCTGTTGCCATCGGCACCATGACAGCCGGCACAGGACTCGGCCTGGGTTTTCCCCAGACTGGCGTTGCCTTCGGCTGATGCCAATGTCGATGTTGCGGTCAGTAACAATGATATTGAAACTGTCAGTATTTTTTTTATCATCAGTTTCCCCTTGTGTCAGGAATGTGGTAAGTAAAAGACGCCCTTTCAGGTCGCCAGACGCTATAATGACCCGATTCTACTCTATTTGCTTTTAGGACGCGAGATAAGCATGAATCCACTGTATCATCAGGCTCAATTCAGTTGCAGCGCTTCTGCTTTGAGCAATGCCCCGGAAGATACCGGCCTGGAAATCGCCTTTGCTGGCCGTTCCAATGCCGGAAAATCCAGTGCCATCAACACTCTGACCGGACAAAATTCGCTGGCCCGAATCAGTAAAACCCCCGGCCGCACGCAATTGCTTAATTTTTTTCAACTCGATGAGCAGCGTAAATTGGTTGATTTACCAGGCTACGGCTACGCTAAGGTACCGATTTCGGTTAAACAAAAATGGCAATCGATGATGACCACCTATTTGACTGAACGCAAGGCACTGGTCGGCATCGTTCTGGTTATGGATGTCCGTCACCCGTTGACCGAATTCGACTGGCAGATGATTCACTGGTGTGAACATGCACAACTGCCCTTGCATATTTTGCTGACCAAGGCCGATAAGCTGAAATATGGTGCTGCAAAAAATACTTTGCTGAAAGTGCAGCGTGATTTGGGGGAAGCCAGCATCGAAATCAGCCTGCAACTGTTTTCCGCCTTGAAAAAGACCGGCATCGATGACGTTCATTCCATTTTAGATCAATGGTTTGGCTTTCCTCAACGTTAAGATACCAATGCCAGATCGCAAGGTTTTTTGCTTCAATCGGGTAGCGTTATTGACGTGACTTTTCTATCTGCTCATCCAGTATCGCCTGAATTTCGGCATCGCAGGAACCGCAGCCCGTATTTGCGCCGGTTATATCTTCAATGCGCTCCAATGTCGTTACGCCCTGGGCGATGAGCTGTAAAATCTTGTGCCGACGGACGCCGGCGCAATCACAAACAAGGCTATCGGCTGTTTTTTCGGTCATGTTCGTCAATTTTTTTATCTTAGGTCTTTTTTTTCAATCTAAAATCTGTATAATGCCTGTTTTTTCTAAGTGGGTGCTTAGCTCAGCTGGGAGAGCATCGCCCTTACAAGGCGAGGGTCGGGGGTTCGATCCCCTCAGCACCCACCAGAAAAAATCCGGCTAATCAGCCTTCTTCGTGAGCATGTTCTTTTTCCGCCATTTCGGAAATTTCCTTCAAACGATGCACCGCCTTCTGGTTGATTGAATTGTCTGGGTACTCTCCATTGTCATCCAATTCACCTGCATCCATGCCGGTCAACAATTCTAAAGCCTGATTGACTGTTTCCACGGTGTAAATCGCAAAACGATTGTCCGCTACAGCATCGATCACCGTTTGCTTTAACATCAGATTGCGTTTATTGGAAGCCGGAATGATCACCGCTTGCTCGCCGGTTAAACCGCGCGCCTGACAAAGATTGAAAAAGCCTTCTATTTTTTCGTTGACACCGCCGACAGCCTGCACTTCACCATATTGATTGATGGAACCGGTTACCGCAAAGCCCTGCTTAATCGGCGTCCGGGTCAAGGCCGAAATCAAACAACAGAGTTCTGCCAGCGATGCACTGTCGCCATCGATATGGCCATAGGATTGTTCGATAGCAATACTGGCTGAAATCGCCAGCGGAAACTGTTGTGCATAGCTGTTGCCCAGATAGCCCGTTAAAATCATGATACCTTTGGTATGAATCGACTGACCTAACTCGGCCTCCCGTTCAATATCGACGATACCACGTGAACCGGGGTAAACGGTTGCGGTAATTCTTGCCGGTGCACCAAACCGGCTGCCGCCGATTTCCAGTACCGTCAGGCCGTTTATTTTGCCGATTTTTTCACCTTCGCTATCAATCAGAATGGTGCCATCGAGAATTTCATTGAGAATTTCTTCGGATATCCGGCCATTGCGCACGTCTCGCCCTTTCAAAGCGGCATCGATTTCTGCCTGACCGATTTGCTGGCTTTGCTGTTGCCGGCTGATGAAGTCGGCTTCACTGATAATTTCCAGCGAATCATTGATGCGGGCGGATAAATAGTTCTGGTTTTCAGCCAGGCGACAGCTGTGCTCGATCAGGCGTAAAACCGCATCGCGGGTTAAAGGCTTGGCACCGATGTCTTTGGCCTGCTGCATCATCAATTGGGCAAATTGCTGGATATTTTTGTCATTGCGTTCGATATGATCATCAAAATCCGACAGGATTCGGAACATCTCGTTAAATTCGCTATCCATCTCTTCCAGCAAATAATAGATGTCGCGCGGCCCGACCAGAATCACCTTGACATCCAGCGGAATGACTTCGGGCTTTAAGGTGATAGTATTGACACCCAGCTCGGTGAAAGGCGATTCAATTTCGATACGCCCGGCCTTTAACGCCCGCTTCAAGCCTTCCCAGACAAAAGGATAGGTGAGAACTTTTTCGGCATCCAGAATCAGGTAGCCGCCATTGGCCCGGTGCAGGGAACCGGCACAAATACGCCGATAATTGGTGACCAGCGTGCCCTGGTCGCTGATATATTCGATACGGCCGAACAGGTTCGAATAAATCGGATGCGATTCGTAAATAATCGGTGCGCCGGCATCGACTTTGTGATCGACCAGAATATTGGGCAAAAACTGTTCGGTCAGCAGGGCGCGTTTGGTTTTAAGTTCCAGCGCATCCTGAGTTCTGCCCGGCATTAAAAAGTCACTGATGGAGCTGGTCAGATTTTTCTTCAGTTCGGCCAGATAGACGATGACATCTTCCGTATCCTGATATTTTTTATTCAATTCATCGAACAGCGGCGCGATAGCCTGCTCGATGGTCTGGCTATCGAGCTGGCGTAATTCATCGACCAGGTTGCGACGCCATTGCGGCAATTCCAGCAGGACTTCACTTAAATATTCTTCCAATTCTTCGACATGCTGAAGAAATGTTTCCCGCTCGTCCTCCGACAACAGCATGAATTCATCTTCATCCAGCGCTTTATTATCGCGTATGGGCAAAAAGGTGATGGCCTCATTATCCCGGAACAATGCGATATTCATACTGCGGGCTTTTTTATCGACCAGCTCTATGGCTTTATTGTAGCGCTGGTTAAAATTGCGCTCGATCGCGGTCTTTTTCTGCTGATAGGTCGGACTTTCAAACGCAGCGGGAAAGGTTGCCAGCAGGTTATCGATGAGTTTTTCGATATCCTTGTTGAAGGCATTGCCTTGTCCTGGAGCAAGCCGGATTGCAATCGGCTCTCGCGGATTTTCAAAATTATCGACATAAGCATAGGCCGCCGGCGCATCCTGCTGGTGTGCATGCTGGCTGAGATGGTCGGTGATCATCGATAACCGCCCGGTGCCAGGCTCGCCCATAACATAGATGTTATAACCGGGGGTTTGCATGGCGACGCCAAAAACCAGGGCTGATTTAGCCCGCTCCTGTCCCAGAATCGTGGGGTTACGGCCAGATGTAGCCTCGTTGTCCAGTGCAGTCAGTTCTATATTCAGCTTAAGCGCTGAAACCGGTAATTTTTCCATGAGTGCAGCAGCCTTTCAGTTTGTCATTGTTTCAGTGGATTTTGCTATCACGCTGCCTGTCACAGCGACTTCAGTTAAAGGGTGCTGCATCAATCCTGCTGATCCTGTTTTTTCATCGATAACATATGCCGCATTTTGTTGACTTTTGTTTTTAAATAATGCCGATTGTCATTGTGAATACTGGGCTGGATCGGAATACGTTGCGCAACATCGACACCCAGTTGTTTTAATGCATCGATCTTGTGCGGATTATTGGTGATTAAGTTGACCGATTCGACCCCTAGATCGTCCAGAATCAATGCGGCAATATCATATTGCCGTTCGTCGGCTTCATGCCCTAAATGAATATTGGCATCGACGGTATCCATGCCTTGATCCTGCAAATTATAGGCTTTCAGTTTGTTGAGCAAGCCAATGCCCCGGCCTTCCTGACGCATATAGATCAAAACCCCTGAGCCTGCTTTTTCGATCATTTCCAGCGCCATATCCAGCTGTTCACCACAATCACAACGTAATGAGCCCAGCACATCACCGGTAAAACACTCGGAATGAATGCGCACGAGGACATTGGATTTTCCACGTACATCGCCTTTGACAAAAGCAACATGCTCCTTGTCATCGAGTGTATTTGTGTAATAGTGCAGAATAAATTCCCCATGTTGCGTGGGAATGCGAGTTTGTACCAAGTTTTGAATACGTGCTTTCACTATAATCTATGCAAACCTTAGGAAATTGGTTTCAAGCTGATTCAAGCAATCGTGCATCACCAACTATTCCTGATTTTATAAAGTTGACGCCGACAAGCAACAGCTTGATTGTCGTGTTATATGTGCCTATTTTACTACTGTTACAGGTTTTTCGTTTTTTTAATTCCGGGCTTATGTCAGACATCCCTAAAATTCCGCTAGAAGAGCAAGAACTGCTAATCAATCAGCCATTACCCTGGTCCGTTTATGGGCCGGATGACGAACTGCTATTAAATCAAGGCGAAGAAATAGGCTGTGAACACCAAAAATACATCCTGCTGACACGCGGCGTGTTTCGCGAAGCCACCTTGCAGGAAGCCCGTCAAATCAATAGCACAGAGCGCACTTCCTTAGCCTCACCGTTTCATGTGCTCGACACCATCCGCCAAAACTCCCATCGTCTTTTATTATCGATGCTTGCCGGAAAAAAAGACCCTGACTATCGTTTTCGTATTCTGAAAATATGTAAGGTCATCCAGAAATTATGCACAGAAAACCGGGATGCGGTACTGGGTGCGATCATTCTGGATCAAAAAAGTCTTTACACACAGATTCACCCGATTTTGTGCGCCCTGTTGACCGAATTACTGCTACGACAAAAAAATGTACCGGAAAATAGCCGCCAGAAGGTGATTGCCGCCGCCTTGACGCAAAACTTAGGCATGATGGAATTACAGGAATCTCTCACCCGGCAGACGACAGTCTTGACCGAAGCGCAAAAACAACGCATCCGGGAACATCCCGCCCTGAGCCGAAAAATTTTGCAGCAACATGGCATTCAAGACAAAGACTGGCTGGAAAGCGTGCAAAACCACCATGAGAAACCCGATGGTTCAGGTTATCCCAAAGGTTTGACACAGGCTGAAATCGGTCTTTATGCGCGGGTACTTTCATTGGCCGATATTTATAGCGCGATGGTGTTGCCGCGCAAATATCGCGATGGTTTTTTTGTCAAAAGGGCATTACGGGAAATCTTTTTACAACGCGGCTCCAGCGTGGATAAAACCCTGGCTGAGCTGCTGATTCAGGAAATCGGCATTTATCCGCCAGGCGCTTTTGTCACCCTGAAAAATGGTGATACCGCCATCGTCATCCACCGCGGTCACAGCCAGGCCAATCAACCCATCGTTCTGCCCGTTCTTTCCGCACATGGCGAACACTACAGTACAGCGCAACGCAAACAAGCCAAACCGGAAACCCCCTATGCGATCTGTCAGGTGATCCCCAGGCCGGATGATTTGAGCTTGGATCTGCATCGGATTTGGGGCTTGAAATAAAACAGCACACACGCTGTTTATTTAATCGCCCGAATCAATTTCACCATATCACGGCTGGCAGGGTCTAAGGTTACCTTTTGAAACGGACAGGATTGCACGCTTTTGACCGTTTGCCGGTTAATATTGGCGCCAAAAACTGCCCGAACCAAGGGGTTCAGCGCATTCATCATCATCGCCATCAGCTTATTGGAGCTGAGTACATGCTCCAATAACAGCACCTGGCCGCCCGGCTTGCACACCCGATATAATTCCAGCAGGCCTTTTTTAGGATGTGGCACCGAACAAAAAACAAAGGTGGCGACAACAGTATCAAAACTGTTATCGGCATACGGTAACGACTCGACATCCTGCAAAAACAAATCAACCTTGACGCCATCACGCTGTTTTTTTTCCATCGCGCGTTGCAGCATTTTCTCGCTGAAATCAATCGCCGTAATCCGTGCATCCGCAGGATAAAACGGGAAATTTTTACCGGTACCGACACCAACTTCCAGAATATCCGGCCCCTTGGCCTGCTGCCACAGTGTTTGTCGCCATTTTTTAAAAAACGCCCCTTCCAATATGCCTTCAAGCGCATCGAAATAGGGCGCTAAACGATCATAGCGCTGCCGGGTTTTATCTTCGCTGGCCATCGCAATCAGTCTTCAAGTTGCTGAATACCATCCAGATACCATTTAGACTGAATCGCCCGCTTAGGCTTTATAAAGTGCCACACTTCGCGGATCTGATTCGCCTGCTCATCCGGGTTTTCGCGGATAACGGCATCAAACATCACCACCGCTTCCAGCTCGTCATCCAATTCACGCACATCCAGTAATTCAGCATCCAGATGCAACACTTCTGTTTGATTCTGTTCCGTTGTCGCCTGTAATTGCGACTGGATTTCAGCAAAAACCTTATCGGTGGTCAAGGCACGAATGTCCGCCAGATCGCGATTGTCCCAGGCCTTTTGTAATTGGTAAAACGCATTTTTCGCCCCGGTCAGAAAATCCTGCTCATCGAAGCCCTCGGGTACCGCGCTGCGTTCAAAATCAGCATCATCAAAAGCAGCGCCATGCGTCTGTTTATTACCAAACAACACATCAGTATTGAATGGCGAAGCAGTACGTCCGGTCTGCGGTGCATCATGATGAGAATCTGATGAATTCGAAAAATCCCCCATATTATTATCCAGGGTATTTCGCTGATAAGCCGGTTTTGGTTTGCGCGCGACAAACAGACGGTACAACAAAAAGGCAATGCCGGCGAATAGCAACATATCCATCAGATTTAACCCTTCGAACGCGCCACCGAATAACATCGAGCCTAACAGACCGCCAATAGCCAATGCGCCTAACATGCCCCACATACCACCCCGACGTGACATATTTTGCCGGGCTGCCTGATTTTTCTGAGCGGCCTGTTGCTGGCTGGCAGAACGCGTGCTTTTTGAGGGCAGCGCCGAACGCCGAAACGGCGAGCTATAACTGCGCTTACTGCCAAACGAGCGGGCGCCACCAAAACGTTTCGCCTCGACATCGGGAATACCGGCCAGCGTCAAACTGACGGCAACCATAAAACTGAGTAAAAAAGTATGTTTTTTCATAATGTTCTTTGCTTGTTAAAAGGTTTAATAAATTTCAGCGTCATCCGATCGCTTTCACCGATTTTCTGATATTTTTCTTTGTCCTGGTCCCCAAGCCGCAATGAGGGTGGCAAGGTCCAGACGCCTTTAGGATGTTGCGTGCTGTCTTTCGGGTTACGGTTGATGTCGGATTTATCCAACAAATCAAAACCCGCCTGTTTGGCCAATGCAATGATGGTTTGTTCATGCACATAGCCTGATTTAGCCTGTGGGTCGGCCGGCGTTTCCGGGCTGGCTCGATGTTCGACGACACCCAGCAATCCGCCCGGACGTAAGGCTTTAAACATGGCGGCAAAAACCTGGTCTGCTGTGCCCGCCTTTATCCAGTTGTGAACGTTACGGAATGTTAAAACCCGATCGGCACTGCCTTCCGGCGCAATGGCCAGCTGTTCTGGTGGATTCAAAACGGTCACTTTCACCTTGCCGTATATGTTGGGTTCTGCAGCCAGTTTTTGTTTAAATTTAGCCAGGCTTTTTTTGAAATAAGGCACGCTGGAGTCTTCTGAAAAATGAGCGGCATATAACATTCCTTCATCTTGCAGATATGGTGCCAGAATTTCCGTATACCAACCCGCACCTGGCCATATTTCCACCACCGTCATATACGGTTTGATATCAAAAAATTCCAGGGTTTGTTTGGGATGCCGGTATTGGTCACGCGCTTTATGCGCTTCGGAGCGATGCGGTGATTGCAGAATCTGATCTAATCTGTCATCCGCCGCCGAAACAGACAGCCACGGTGCCATTAAAAATATCATTAAAACAAGTTTATTCATGATTCATGCCTTCTTCAGCAGGTTGATTCCAGAACTGTAACAGACTTAACGCCGCCAACAGCAAAAAAGCGACCAAGGTCCACCCCGGAATGCTCAGACCCAAAAATGTCCATAACACATCGGCACATTCACCCGTGCCGTTCAGCATCAGTTTCAATGTTTCCGTGAGTGGAAAGTTTTCAAACATATAAGATAATCCGGGGCCACATTCCGGCACTTCATCAGGCGGCAAATGCTGTAACCAAATATGCCGGGTGGAAATTCCGGCACCCATCAATGCCGTAATCGTGCCGGTAATCGCATAAATCTTGCGCCCGCAAGCAGCCGGGTTGTGAATGGCTGCAATCAGGAATACAAGCCCGGTGAATAAAATCATGATACGCTGCGAAATACACAATGGGCAGGGCTCAAGATATTCAACAAACTGAAAATAAGCGCCTATTCCCAACATACTGAAACACGCCACAGCCCCTAGCGCAAACCAGATTCTGGGGGTCAGTTTAATTTTTTCCAACATGGTTCACATCCTTTCTAAAGAGTCTGATTTCACGCGATGGGCCAAGAATTACCAAAATATCACCGGCGTCCAATCGATGATCCCGCTCGCCGATGGCAAAGTGCAGTTCGTCATTGATTTCTTTATCGACAACGCCAATCAGAACCAGATTATAGCGCGTACTTAACTGCAACTCGCTGGTCAGCATGCCTTCCAAGGGCGACTTTTCAGGAATTTCCACCTCGGCGATATGCAGATCCTGGCGGCCAAAAACGGTATGATCGATGATATTGGTAATATCCGGTTTTTTGATCCACTCATAAATTTTACGCCCGCAAATCTGATACGGATTGATGACCTTATTCGCGCCTGCTGCCAGTAGCTTATCTTCAGCATCCGGGTCATCGACAATCGAAACAATATGAAGTTCCGGATCTATGGCGCGTGCCGACAGGGTTAAAAACACATTGTCGGAGTCGTCTGGGAAAAAGCAAAACAGGGTTTTAATGTCCTTGCCGATGCCAATGGATTTCAGATCTTCATCACTGCGAAAATCAATCGGCGCCGTCGTCAGCCCTTTTTCTTCCGCCCGCTTCAAACGCTCAGGCGCCTGATCCACAACAATCACACAGTTACAGTCGAGCCAGTTAATAGCCTCCACAGACATACGGTTAAATCCGAAAACAGCATAACGAATCATGGCTTATCCCAGTAAATGACTTTGTTCAATCTGATCTCGAAAATGGCTGATACTGGTCGCTCGCCCTAACAGCACCAGAATATCATCTTCCTGCAGTTTAAAATCCATCGGTGGATTAAAATAAAAATGCTGTTGTTTAATCACATATTTATTTTTATGCCTCAAGTGTTTGGTGTTATGACTGATCACCCCCACCAGACTTAACTTTGCTTTTTGAAAATCGACCTCGGAAATTGATTTTTTTTCCAGCAAACTGCCTGCCTTAACCTTGACCGCTTCCAGCACAATATTTTTCTGACCATGAAGAATCCCGATAATTGCTTCAAAAGCCACCGGCTGGCCAATATATTCAGCCGCTAACAATCCTGAAATAATAAACGGCTCGATCACGGTATCCGCACCCGCCTGATATAACTTGACCACATTTTCATGCCGATTGGCGCGGGAAATAATCTGTACATTCTTGTTTAAGTGGCGGCAGGTGAGGGTGATATAAACATTGATAACATCATTGCCGGTCGCACAGATGATGGTGGAGACATTCTGTTTTATGCCCGCCATTTCCAGCATATCATTGTGTGTGGCATCGGCCACAAGACTTAAATAGCCTGCTTGTTTCGCCTCATCCACCCGCTGTTCTGAAATATCGAAGATAACGAATTTTTGTTTATCGGCTGCCAACAAGGCCGCCAATTGTTGCCCGACCCGGCCGAAACCACAGATGATAATGAGTCCGTTGTGGTTCTCCAATTCAGAAAAAGTGCGCGAGGTTCTGAGGCTGTCTATCTGGTCATTGAAGGCAGCGACGATAATGGAGGTAAAAAAGGCCAAAACACCCAGTCCACTCAAAATTAATACCATCGTCACCAGCCGTCCGCCCGTTGTCAGCGGCGTAATATCACCATAACCGACGGTCGAAATCGTCACCACCGACCAGTACAAGGCATCGTAAAGATCATCGACTATTCCACCGGCACTGCGGTTTTCAAACAAGTAAATGGCGATACTGGAAATAAATACCAAAAAGCCGAGAAATATCAGCAGGGTCAGTAATTCAAAGCGTTTGCTCTTGATAATATCGGCAAACATTTTCAGGCTCTGCGAATAACGCAATATTTTGAACAGCCTGAAAATCAAAAATACTCTGAGAATTCTCAGTGGCCGGTAACTGGGCAAAATCGCCAATAAATCGATAATCGCGAACGGCGTAACCATATAGGCCAGTTTTTTAGCGATGACCTTTTTCAGCGCCGTGACAAAACGGAAACGAATCGATAAATATTCGCAGTGTTCGTAATAATCGATAATCAGCCGATGGCTGTCCGAATAAATCCACATGCGCAGCAAATATTCAGCAATGAATACGCTAACGACGAAATTCTCGAGATAAAGACTCCACAGCCCCAGGCCATGCTCCACTTCATAGACCAAAGAGGAGACGCTGGCGATAACCAGCACAATCATAA
>CAYUAE010000011.1:20643-24689 GCA_964442675.1 uncultured Methylomarinum sp. | reverse complement strand
TTGCTTTTCGCATGCTTTTGAATCGATTGGAAGATTACGATGGTTTGTATTCGGTTCACGACCATGCTTTTCTAATCGATTTTGACAGGCTTGCCAACAACCGCTTTGTTGTCGTCAATCAGTTTACCATCAGCGGCAGCAAACAGCCGCGCCGGCCGGATGTCGTCTGTTTTATCAACGGCCTGCCCCTTGCGGTGCTGGAACTGAAAAGCCCCAGTGATGAAAACGCCGACATCTGGGATGCATTTAATCAGTTGCAGACCTACAAGGATGAAATCAGCGATCTGTTTATCTTCAATGAGGCGCTGGTAGTCAGTGATGGTTACACAGCTCGGGTTGGCTCGCTTACGGCGAATCAGGAGCGTTTTATGCCCTGGCGCACTATCAAGCATGAGGATGACAAGCCGCAGCTGGAATGGCAACTGGAAACGCTGGTGCGTGGCTTTTTCGATCGGGAGTTGTTTCTCGATTACATCCGCTATTTTGTGCTGTTTGAAACTGACGGTGAGACGATTATCAAAAAGATCGCCGGTTATCATCAGTTCCATGCGGTGCGCGAGGCGGTAAAAGCAACGGTTATCGCCGCACAAGAGATTGAAGGCGTTGCAGAAAAGCGGGCGAGCTATGCTGACGAGGTGGTGCCTGGCAGTAAGAAGGCCGGTGTGGTCTGGCATACGCAAGGGTCTGGCAAGAGTATTTCCATGTGCTGTTATGCGGGAAAACTGTTACAGCAGCCGGAGATGAATAACCCGACCCTGGTGGTGGTAACCGACCGTAATGACCTGGACGGGCAGTTATTTGCCACCTTCAGTCATGCTGTCGAGCTATTGAAGCAGACGCCGGTACAGGCCAATAACCGCGACGAATTGCGCCAGCTGCTGGCCGAGCGCGAGTCCGGCGGCATCATTTTTACCACGGTACAGAAGTTTGCCCTGCTGGATGATGAGAACAGCCACCCGGTACTCAATGATCGCCACAATATCGTGGTGATCTCTGATGAGGCGCATCGCAGCCAGTATGGCTTGAAGGCGGTATTGACCGCCGATGGCCAGTATAAATTCGGCTACGCCAAGCACATGCGCGATGCCTTGCCCCATGCTTCCTTTATTGGCTTTACCGGCACGCCCATATCGCAGGAGGACAAGGATACCCGGGCGGTGTTTGGTGGCTATGTCTCCATCTACGATATTCAGGATGCCGTGGATGATGGCGCAACCGTACCCATTTACTACGAATCCCGCTTGGCCAGGCTGGAGTTGAATGTTGATGAAATCGAGGCGCTCTCCGATCAGGTTGATGAGGTGGTTGAGGATGAAGAGGATCTCGCTCAGCGCGAAAAAACCAAGGGTGAATGGAGCCGACTCGAAAAGCTGGTGGGGGCTACACCTCGATTGCAGCAGGTGGCTGCCGATTTAGTCGAGCATTTCGAGGCGCGTAACGCCATCATGGATGGCAAGGCGATGATTGTCGCCATGAGCCGTGATATCTGCGCCCAGCTCTATAATGAAATCGTCGCCTTGCGGCCTGAGTGGCATGACCCCGATCCAGAGAAAGGCGCCATCAAAATCGTGATGACCGGCTCTGCATCTGACAAGCCATTGCTGCAACCTCACATCTATAACAAGAAAACCAAGAAACGACTGGAGAAACGCTTTAAGGATGAAAACGATCCATTAAAGTTGGTGATCGTCAGGGATATGTGGCTGACCGGTTTTGATGCGCCGTGCTGTCATACCATGTATGTCGATAAGCCGATGAAGGGTCATAACCTGATGCAGGCCATTGCCCGGGTGAACCGGGTATTCAAGAACAAGCCTGGCGGGCTGGTGGTCGACTACATCGGTATTGCCAATGAGCTGAAACAGGCACTCAAGACCTATACCGATTCAAAAGGCAAAGGCGAGCCGACCCTGCGTGCCGAAGAGGCATTTGCCATCTTGCTGGAAAAACTCGATGCCATTCGCGGGATGTTTGCCAAGACACCGCAATCGGATGGCCTGGATATTTCCGGTTTCGAGACCGAGGCACACAAGTTACTGGTTCCCGCAGCCAACTATGTGCTGGGACTGGAAGATGGCAAGAAGCGTTTTCTCGATCTGGTACTGGCCACTACCAAGGCCTGGTCGCTATGCAGCACGCTGGACGAAGCCAAAGGGCTGCGTAAGGAAATCGCCTTTTACTCGGCGGTAAAGGCGGCTATCGCCAAGTTCACCACGGTTGACAAGAAACGCACGCAGGAGGAGAAGAACTCTGCACTCAAACAGATACTGGACAACGCGGTAATCGCTGAAGGTGTGGCGGATGTGTTCAGCCTGTGTGGACTGGATAAACCCAATATTGGCCTGCTCTCTGATGAATTTCTGGAAGATGTCCGGCAGATGCCGCACCAGAATCTGGCGGTCGAGTTACTGGAAAAGCTGCTCAAGGACAACATCAAGGCAAAGACCCGCAATAACGTCGTGCAAGAGAAAAAATATGCCGAACGCTTGCAGGAGACCTTGCGCAAATATAACAACCGGGCCATTGAGACTGCCCAGGTCATCGAAGAGCTGATTCAGATGGCCAAAGAGTTTCAGGCCGAAATGGCGCGCGAGGCAGACTTGGGACTTAATCCTGATGAAATCGCCTTTTATGATGCACTGGCCAATAACGAAAGCGCGGTTCGTGAACTCGGCGATGAAATACTGAAAAAAATCGCCATAGAAATCACCAACAAACTGCGAAAATCGACCACCGTCGACTGGCAAGTACGCGATAGTGTGCGAGCTAAGCTGAAGATTCTGGTGCGGCGCACATTGCAGCGCTACAAATACCCGCCCGACAAGGCCGCAGAAGCCGTTGAGCTTGTGCTTAAGCAGGCTGAAACATTGTCAAATGCCTGGAGTCAATAGCGTGTTCTCAATAATTTAGAGCCGGATTCAGCACCTGTTAGAGAGTCAGTTATTTTTCTTGTTGCAGCAAGTTGTCGCAACTGTGACAAAAAAGAATCAGGCAAAAAAAGGCCCTGCAATAAATACAGGGCCTTTCTTTAATTTGGTACCGAGGGCCGGAATCGAACCGGCACTTCCGAAGAAACTGGATTTTGAATCCAGCGCGTCTACCAGTTTCGCCACCTCGGCAGAGTTGGAGTATTATACGGGTATTCGGTGATTTTTCAAGTGTTTTTTAAGCCTCCAGAACAACCGCTTTTTTTATTTTATTCATCGCATTCTTTTCCAGCTGCCGAATGCGTTCAGCCGAGACATTATAGCGTTCGGCCAACTCATGCAAGGTTGCTTTTTCATTGGATAACCAGCGGCTGGTCAGGATATCCTGGCTGCGCTCGTCCAGGTTTGCCATCGCTTTCAATAGCAAGCCTTCTTCATGCCCTTGCCAGTCATCTTTTTCCAGAATTACAGCCGGATCCGCATTGCGTTGCTCCAGATAATTAACCGGTGCAAAGTTTGTGTCATCTGATGCATCATCGCCAGGCTGATCAAATGCCATGTCATGCCCATCTAGCCGGGTTTCCATTTCATACACTGTTTTTACATCGACAGAGAGTTCATCTGCGATATGCTCGGCTTCATTTTTAGTCAGCCATTCCAGGTTTTTCTTAGCTTTACGCAAATTAAAAAATAATTTACGCTGCGCTTTGGTGGTCGCAATCTTTACGATGCGCCAGTTTTTAATCACAAACTCATGGATTTCAGCTTTTATCCAGTGCACGGCAAAAGAAACCAAACGCACTCCCATATTCGGGTCGAAACGTTTAACCGCCTTCATTAAGCCTATATTACCTTCCTGAACCAGGTCAGGTAATGGCAGACCATAACCGCTATAGCCTTTGGCAATATGTACGACAAAGCGTAAATTAGATAAAACCAATTGACGGGCGGCGTCTATATCGCCTTCCTCATGAAAACGCACAGCTAATTTATGTTCTTCCTCAGCTGACAACCTAGGCAGCTGAGCAATGGCGTTGACATAAGTATCAAATGTGCCAACTGATAAATTGGCCGGTAGTGTTAATTCATTACTCATGTTGCCCTCCGTTGATATTTTTT
>CAYUAE010000011.1:0-20543 GCA_964442675.1 uncultured Methylomarinum sp. | reverse complement strand
GATAAAGGGCTTACCCACTAGCAGCATAGGCAGCTCTTTCATGGTGTAGATACTGGGCAAACCATGACTGGCGTTGATGTAAGGACTGTATTTGAAGCCATGTGCATTATGACAGTTGATACATCCTGCCTGAGCGGTAAGCTGTGGCGAACGGAAAGCTTGATTCGCATCCCGATACCAGAGTTGTTCAGGAAAATCCTCGGGTGGCCGGGCCTGTTCGGGGTTATAATTTTTTAAATAGTCTGATTTCGCCGGAAGCGGCTTATCCAGCGGCGGAATAAAACCGGTAAATTGTTCACCATACTGGGTTAAATAGCAGGTCTTACCGGTGCGGATATTGCGAAAAATAATACCTAAATCATTAAAGGTATTGTATAGATAATAAAGCCGTTGTTTTTCTGCGGCTGTTTTCGCTTGCAAAAACGCCTGTTTGCGCTGGTCCTGGTCTTTGCCTAAATTACTTTGTGTGTCGCGATACCAGGTTTTGTCATTCTGATTGCCTTTTTGCCGACAATTCACCACCATTACATTGTCTTCGTCCAGTGGAATCACTTGCAGATGGGAATACGTCCAGCAGCCGATATCGCCACCTAGCCAATGGGGATTATCGCATTGTTTGCCTTGCGATAATGTAGACCAATTGTGACTGTTTATTTCCTGTTTATCGACATAAATGGGAATTTTTTTGCCATCCAAACAGGAGACAACGGGTAAATCGCGTTGGATTCCCAGTTCTGTTTTGCACTCTTCCACGTATTGATAAATATCATAATCAGACGTGGTGGAATGTTGTGCCGGATTTAAACGGATAAACACCGTTATCAAGATCGCTATAAAAACCAGAAACAAGACCTGTGTTTTCATCACGCGCCCTCCTCTGCCAGTATCGTTTTCAGGCTATATTCTCAAAATACGCCGCGACAGGCAAAATGTGTTTTACGAAGACCCGGTTGTTATCAACTCACGTATCAATGCGGTCGCATAAGCGCCAGCCGGTAAACTGAACACAAACCGCCAGTGTGATGCCGAGATTTGTTGCCAATGCAGATTTTGAGGGATGACACGCAATGCGCGGTAATCTGCCGTCAGGTCAAATGCGGACAATCCATCTGTGATTTCTGGATACTGCTGTAATATGCGTTGGCTTATTTCCGGCAAGTCGCGCGCATGACGTCCAAATAAAACAGCAGTCGGGTGGATGTCACCGGTCTGGCATCGTGTCTGCAAGGTTTTATCCGCGTCATCGTATTCAAACAGACTATGGCTGTTATCTAGCTGACAAATGTCTCCCTCAATCAGGCGATTCCAATTACCCTGCCGCACACGTTCGGCTAAAATCTGGTTGAACAACCATGAGCGGGCAGCGGATAAATACAGACTCCGGTGCTGTCGTTTGACGCGCTGGCCGTTAAACATGGCCAGTGCTTTGTTGAGATTTTGCCCATCACGGCCAAATCGCTGCTCGGCAAAATAATTGGGGAAACCGGCCGTTTTAATCTGTTGCAACTGCTGTTGCAGCCGGCTGTGTTCACCTTGCCAATCACGAAGGTCAATTTGAAAATGGTTACAGCGAATAGCGCCGCGCTTTAGTTTTCGTAAATGACGGCTGACCTGCAGTACTTTAATCTGCTCGGTTTCAATGTGCTGCCATTCAAGCTCTGGCTTACCGGGCAGCCAGATGCTGAACCATTGCCGGGTACGCGCATGCCGGTCTTTGAGTCCGGCATAGCCAATATCACGTTGTCTGACGCCGGCAAACCGCGCCAAAAGCCGGGCCACATAATCGGTATTTTCACCCTGTTTTTCAAGGTATAAAAAAACATGCTCGCCTTCTCCGGCAGGCTCGAAAGACAATTCTTCGACAACCTGAAAATCATCTACTGTCGATTTGATGAATCCCGAACCGGATACGCCACCCCAAGCTCTGGGCCAATCTATTTGTGCGTCAATCACGCAGATTCGATCAACACAGCAGCTTGCACAGCAATGCCTTCTTTGCGACCTTCAAAACCGAGTTTTTCGGTGGTCGTCGCCTTCACATTGATACGATCGACATCAACCTCAAGGTCGGCTGCAATATTTTGACACATAGCTGCAATATGTGGCGCCATCTTGGGTGCTTGCGCGATGATGGTAATATCGGCATTGATCAGTCGGTAGCCTTTATCTTTTACAATAGTGTAAACGTGACGTAATAAAACCCGACTGTCTGCACCTTTAAAATCAGGATCGGTGTCGGGGAAATGCTTACCAATATCGCCTAAGGCCGCGGCCCCTAACAAGGCATCCGCCAAGGCATGCAAGACGACATCGCCATCGGAGTGCGCTTCCAGGCCTTTTTCATAGTCGATTTTGACACCGCCTAAAATAACCTCACCATCATCTTTAAAACGATGCACATCATAGCCTTGTCCGATTCTAATCATTGTTGCTCCATATAAAATTGCGCCAGTGCCAGATCTTCCGGCCGGGTGATTTTAATATTATCGACACGCCCTTCGACAATCTTCGGCTTAAACCCTTTAAGTTCCAAGGCGCTGGCCTCATCGGTGACTGCCGCATTGCCTTCAGCCTGTTGCAGGGCATCGCGCAACAGCCCAAAACGGAACATTTGCGGGGTTAAGGCACGCCAGATTTTATTGCGATCGACACTGCCTGTAATTTCGCCATCTTCTACAATTTTCAACGTATCATGTGATGGTACAGCTAAAATACCACCGACCTCATCCTGTTCTAACTGCTGCAATAACGCCAAAATATCCATTGTCGTCAAGCAGGGTCTTGCCGCATCATGCACCATCACCCAATCCTGATCATGGGCGTTTGTCAGAGCTTTTAATGCTGATAATACAGAATCGGCCCGTTCTTTACCGCCCGCGGCAGTCATCACATCCGGGTGCCTGGAAACCGCCAATTCCGGCCAGTACGGGTCTTGTTCGGAAATAGCCACGGCGATGGCCGAAAACACAGCCGCGTCCAGCAAGCGATTCAAGGTATGTTCGATGACGGTTTTTCCCGCCAGTGTTAAATATTGCTTAGGTTTATCGGCCTGCATGCGTTTACCGACGCCAGCCGCAGGCACGACAGCCCAGATTTTTGTTTTGCGCGTCATTCAAGCACCTGAAAAAAGGTTTCGTTTTTCTTGATCATACCCAGTTCATAACGGGCACGTTCTTCAATCGCTTGTTTACCTTTGCGCAGATCTTTCACTTCGGCATACAACGCCTGATTGCGTTCTTGTTCCGACTGGGATTGCTGTTGTAATTGCGCAAGACGCGCCTGATAGTCCAGGATCTGAGGAATACTGGCATCCCCCAACCAAAGACGATACTGCAATTGCACTATTGAAAGGATTAAGACAGCGATGAGTGCCTTGATGATCATGAGACTCCATCAAAAAAGTCACTATCATTAACGACCTGCAGGATGAGTACGACTGCATGGATGCAGAGCAAAGAGCAACGCAAAAAGCCGTTGCCGAGAGCGATAGCGAAACCCATCCTACATAACATTCATGGTTTTATGCTCATGCCGAGCACAGCACAAACCACCTTTAATGATAATGATCAAAAAAATGGCTGCAATTGCAGCCATTTAATGTTGAGGTTTTACAGCATTTTAAATGCGCTGCGACCGGCATAAACGGCCTTATCACCTAATTCATCTTCAATTTTCATCAGACGATTATATTTGGCGACACGGTCAGAGCGGCTCAACGAACCGGTTTTGATCTGTCCGGTGCCGGTGGCAACCACTAAATCAGCGATAGTGGTATCTTCTGTTTCGCCTGAACGATGGGAAATCACAGCCGAATAACCGGCCGCTTTTGCCATGCTGATGGCTTCCAATGTTTCGGTCAATGTCCCAATCTGATTCACTTTGATCAGGATTGAATTGGCAATGCCTTTGTCGATGCCCTCTTTCAAAATAGCCGGATTGGTGACGAACAAGTCATCGCCAACTAACTGGATTTTATCGCCCAATTTTTCAGTGTGGTTTTTCCAGCCATCCCAGTCATTTTCATCCATACCATCTTCAATTGAAATGATTGGATATTTGTTTACCCACTCGACGAAGAATTCAGTCATTTCTTCTGAATTGAAGCTTCTGCCTTCTGATGCCAACTCATATTTGCCGTCTTTAAAATATTCAGAGCTGGCCGCATCCATTCCCAGATAAATATCCTGACCGGCTTTGTAGCCTGCTTTTTCAATGGCTTCCAGAATAACTTCAATGGCTTCTTCGTTAGATGACAAGTTTGGCGCAAAACCACCCTCATCACCCACCGTTGTTGCCAGACCTTTGCCTTTCAAAACTTTAGCCAGATTATGGAAAACTTCCGCCCCATAGCGAATCGCTTCACGGAAATTCGGCGCCCCAACCGGCAAAATCATGAATTCCTGCAAATCAACGCTGTTATCTGCATGAGAGCCACCATTGATGATGTTCATCATAGGTACCGGCAAAATAAATTCATTTGTGGCATTCAGGTAACGATATAAAGGCAAGTTACCTTCCTGTGCCGCCGCATGCGCCGCCGCCATAGATACGCCCAGAATAGCATTTGCACCCAGACGACCTTTGTTATCGGTGCCATCGAGTTCGATCATTTTCTGATCCAGCGCTTTTTGCTCACCTGCATTCATGCCCATAACGGCCGCGCGGATTTCAGTATTGACATTTTCAACGGCTTTCAAAACGCCCTTACCCAAATAGCGGGATTTATCACCATCACGCAACTCAATCGCTTCACGCTCACCGGTTGACGCACCTGATGGCACCATTGCCGAGCCGATAACACCTGAAGCCAATCTAACCTCGGCTTCAACAGTCGGGTTACCACGTGAATCCAAAACTTCTCTTGCTCTTACATCTACTATTTCAGCCATGCTGTTTTTG
This sequence comes from uncultured Methylomarinum sp., assembly GCA_964442675.1. Taxonomy (GTDB): domain Bacteria; phylum Pseudomonadota; class Gammaproteobacteria; order Methylococcales; family Methylomonadaceae; genus Methylomarinum. Next base: position 15,644 of record CAYUAE010000011.1, on the reverse strand, counting down.
CCCTTATAAAGTTGTTTCAATCAAACTGCCGGCTTTGACAGCCTGATCTATGGTTAATAAAACGTCGAGTAATTCTTTCATTCTGTCCAGTGGCCAGGAATTTGGGCCATCACTCAGTGCCTTTTCAGGCTCAGGATGAGTTTCCATAAAAATACCCGAAATACCCGCCGCCATCGCCGCCCGAGCTAAAACCGGCACGTGCTCGCGCTGACCGCCTGAACAGGTTCCCTGCCCTCCCGGCAATTGCACAGAGTGCGTGGCATCGAAAACGACAGGACAGCCCGTGTCACGCATTACCGCTAAAGAACGCATATCAGAAACCAGATTATTATAGCCAAAGCTGACGCCCCGTTCACATACCATAATCTGATCGTTCCCCACCGCTTTAGCCTTATCCGATACCAGCTTCATATCCCACGGCGCCATAAACTGGCCTTTTTTGATATTGACAGGCTTTCCCTGTTTGGCGACAGCCTGAATAAAATTGGTCTGCCGACATAAAAACGCCGGCGTCTGCAAGACATCCACAACCGAGGCGACTTCTTCTAGTGGCGTATCTTCATGCACATCGGTCAACACCGGCACATGTAATTGCTGTTTAACTTTTTCCAGAATCTGCAAGCCCTTTTCAAGCCCTGGCCCACGAAAACTCTTATGCGAAGAGCGGTTTGCCTTATCGAAAGAAGATTTGTAAATAAAGTTAATACCTAATTCCCGGGTGATTTCTTGCAGCTTACCTGCAACATCCAGTGTCATTTGTTCACTTTCAATCACGCAGGTGCCCGCAATCAGAAAAAAGGGCTGATCAAGGCCTGCTTCAAATCCACATAATTTCATCGTTGACTCGCTTGTTGTTGATATTTTGCCGCCGCCTGCACGAAACCGGAAAATAACGGATGGCCTTTACGCGGTGTCGAGGTAAATTCCGGATGGAACTGACAGGCCAGAAACCACGGGTGTTCAGGTATTTCGATGACTTCAACCAGCCGCCCATCGATCGATTTACCGGAAAACCGCAACCCCGCCTGCTCCAGTTGTTCCAGGTAATTGTTATTGAATTCATAGCGGTGTCGATGGCGCTCATTGATGACATCTTTTTGATACACCTGATGAACCAGGGAGTCTGGCTGTAAGCGACATTTTTGTGCGCCCAGTCGCATGGTTCCGCCCAGGTTAGAGTTTTCTGTACGCACTTCGACACGCCCTTGCTGATCCTGCCATTCGGTAATCAGGCCAATGACAGGGTGCAGGGCATCCGGGACAAATTCGGTGCTATGAGCCCCCTCGAGCCCGGCCACATTGCGGGCAAACTCAATCACAGCTGACTGCATACCCAAACAAATCCCTAAATAAGGAATATTGTTTTCCCGAGCATAGCGTACGCTGGCAATTTTACCTTCCACACCACGCTCACCAAAGCCACCCGGCACCAGAATAGCATCGAGATCTTTTAAAGCGCCAACGCCCTGTTCCTCAATGGCTTCTGAATCGATATATTGAATATTAACTTTATGCCGCGTATGAATGCCGGCGTGAATCAATGCCTCGTTCAACGATTTATAGGCATCAACATGGTCAACATATTTGCCCACAATCGCAATATTGACCACATCGACCGGGTGCGTCAGCGCATCGACCACGCGCTGCCATTCAGACAAATCGGCTTTAGGGACATCCAGGCGTAGTTTTTCCACCACGATGTCATCGAGCCCCTGCTCGTTCAACAACAGTGGAATGCGATAAATCGTATCGGCATCAATCGCCGAAATAACGGCACGCTCGTTTACATTGGTAAACAAGGCAATTTTAGAGCGCTCGCTGGCGGGGATAGGTTGCTCAGATCGACAAATCAGAATATCTGGCTGAATACCGATGGTGCGCAATTCTTTTACTGAATGCTGAGTCGGCTTGGTTTTGATCTCACCGGCCGAGCGAATATAGGGAACCAGGGTTAAATGAATAAAAATAGCCCGCTCATGACCGAGTTCGACACCAATCTGGCGTATCGTTTCCAGAAACGGCAATGATTCAATATCACCTACCGTACCACCGACCTCAATAATCGCCACATCCATATCTTCAGCACTGGCATAAACCCTGCGCTTTATTTCATCGGTAATATGCGGAATAACTTGAACCGTCGCGCCTAAATACTCGCCCTTGCGTTCCTTGCGCAAAACTTCTTCATAAACCTGACCGGTGGTGAAGTTGTTCTTTTTGGACATGGTGGTCTTCAAAAACCGCTCGTAATGCCCTAAATCCAGATCGGTTTCCGCACCATCCTCCGTCACAAACACTTCGCCATGCTGAAACGGGCTCATCGTCCCTGGATCGACATTGATATAAGGATCCAATTTAGTCATTGTAACCTTAAGACCACGCTCTTCCAGAATTGCAGCCAATGATGAAGCGGCAATCCCTTTACCGAGTGACGAGACGACGCCCCCCGTAATAAAAATATATTTTGTCATGAAAAGTGCTTATCCCAATAAATCATGAATGCGAGATTAAACGACCTATTTTAACATTTTTAAAGATCGTTAACGTTAAAATTTGACGACAATTATATTGAGCACAAGCGCCCAGCTTGACTTGGATATTGCAGCAGAACCTAAGTTCAGCCACCGGTGGAATTCATATGCCGCAAAATGATAGGCTGTTCCTGTAAATTGAATTCGTGTTTCTCAGGCTTGATCTGCATGGCATCGATAATCACCTGCTTGAGCTTATTCATATCGCCCGGAAATGCGCGCACCACCTGCTTCAAATCCACTGAATGCTCATTTCCCAGACATAACAACAAGCGACCTTCGGCCGTCAAGCGGACACGATTACACTGACTGCAAAAATTGGCGCTATGTGGTGAAATGAATCCCACCCGTGTGTTTGATCCCTCCACCCGGTAATAAACCGACGGCCCACCGGTTTTGTCTTGAACCTGAGTCAATGTAAAACGGGCCGCCAAATCCTGGCGGATTAAATGGCTCGGATAAAAAACATCGGCGCGGTCGTGACTATTGATGACACCTAACGGCATTTCCTCGATAAAACTAATATCAATACCTTTATCCACAGCAAATTGAACCAAATCGGTCACTTCGGCATGGTTACGATTTTTCAGCACGACAGCATTGATTTTGACCCGCTCAAAACCGGCCCGTACCGCCGCATCTATGCCCTGCAAAACAGTCTCCAGGTTACCCGTCCGCGTCAGAATTTTAAATTTTTCCTTATCCAGGGTATCCAGGCTGATATTGACGCGACTGACCCCTGCATTTTTAATCGTTGCGGCCATTTGCCCAAGCTTCGAGCCATTAGTCGTCAGCACCAGTTCATTCAGTTTGCTCAAGCGCCCCAGCTCATCCAATAAGCCCAGCACACCTTTCCGCACCAACGGCTCGCCACCGGTAACCCGGATCTTTTGCACACCTAATTCGACGAAAGCCTGACAAATAAAATGAATTTCTTCTAGCGTCAGGACCTGCGCGCGCGGTAAAAACGTCATATCTTCGGCCATACAATACTGGCAACGAAAATCACAACGATCGGTTACAGAAACACGTAAATAATTAACGTGCCGACCGAAACGGTCTATCAGACTGTTTGTATGATGAGTTTTTTGCATGGGCTGAGCAACAAAAGCAAGACATGAGTTATCATACACGCTCCAAAGCGTGGACGATACTTTTTAAGAGGGGATCAAAGACACAAGATGGTGCCCAGGGACAGAATCGAACTGCCGACACGGGGATTTTCAGTCCCCTGCTCTACCGACTGAGCTACCTGGGCTTTCTTGTTCAAAAGAGCGGTGCATTATAACGACCTTTATTCATTCAGTCCAGTAATGCACTTAAAAAAATCCCCGACGATGATAGGGCCGGGGATCATCATTCAACCCAGTTTCACCAATAACAAACAATAAGACATTGATAAATAAGTAAATATAAAAACTATCGAATTTTTTTATTTACGCCAGTCACTCAGTTGTCATTGTATAACCCAACCAGGTTAATTTGATTCTTCGCCTGCACGAACATCAAATTCAATTTTCCAGCGCCGACCATCCTGCTGCGAAACAGCGTGCAACTCCAACGTTCCTACCTCGGTCACGGCGGCAGATAGATGAACAGGCACGACTTCACCGGCTTTTCGCCCCTCATCCGGCAAGGTGATTTCGATTTCATCGAGTTCTTCGAGCTCATCTTCAGTCCAGAAATCCAGCCGTGTTCCGACCTTATCTTCCCGCCGGCTTTTCGAGGCAAAAAAGCGGAATCTGACTGGCTCGCCAACCACCAGACCAAACACATCATCAGGCAATGCTTCTTCGGTCCCCTCTTCCATTCCGAATGGCGCAATACACAACGCTTCTATTTCCGGTGGCATGCCGGGAACGGCCGGCATAGCGCTTTCGACACCGACATAATAGGATGCCGCAGTACCACCTTTAATACGGACACCTTTGCCTTTACGAACAAAGCCATAATAAGCCGCGCCTCGGGCGACCGCCAGATCCAGGTCGGCGCCTTGTAACAATCGTGCATCCGGTGCCTGTTCGGCTTGCAGCCAGCTATTGATAATCGCCATCAGACGATCAGCCAAAACCTGTGCCTTTAACACACCACCATTAAACAGCACCGCACTAGGATGTAAAAATGACGCATTTTCCGGTAATTTTATATCATCCAGTTCATCGGTTGCCGCGACCTGCTTGGTTAAAAACGCCGCCAAATGACGGGTAATGCCCGCATCTTGCGCATACGGCAAGCCTTGAGATCGTAGCCCTGATCGTGGCCGTGAAATCGGCTTTTCCGAAACAGGGACTTCAGGTAGAAATCCCTCGACCAGAATCTGATTTAACTCATCCCGCGTCAACTCAGTCCTGAGGCTGCCACCGATTAACGATGAGCCACGATTGGCAACGACCAGGGGAATATGATCCAGCTCAGGCTCATTAAACAGTTTTTCTTTTGCATCACGGCACGCATGGGTCAAAGATTGAACCTGCCAGGCCTCCAATCGCTTACCACTGTCTTTCTCGAGCTTGGCTTTAACCGCATAGGCCAAAGCCAAATCCATATTATCCCCACCTAACAGAATATGGTCGCCGACAGCAACACGGTTAAGCTCCAGATTACCCTCCTGATCGGTCACAGCGATCAAGGATAAATCGGTCGTTCCACCACCAATATCGACAACCAGAATAATATCGCCGACATTGACATGATTACGCCAGTCGCCTTCGCTGTTTTCAATCCAGCTATACAGTGCCGATTGCGGCTCCTCCAACAAAATAGCCTGATTCAATCCTACTGAGCGCGCAGCTTCAGCCGTTAGTTCACGCGCAGCCGGGTCAAATGAAGCCGGAACCGTGATCGTGACATCTTGCGCAGCCAAATCGGCATCGGGGTGTTTATAGGTCCAGGCATCCACCAGATGCTGCAAATAGGCCTGAGTTGCTTGAAATGGTGATACTTTTTCCACTTCGTCCGGCGCATCGGCTGGCAAAATTGCTTGCTTACAATCTACGCCCGCATGACACAGCCAGCTTTTTGCACTGGCCACCAGACGAATCGGTGTTTTCCCACCCAGATTACGGGCAATTTCACCCACCAGAAAGTCTGGTTTTTCAGTCCACGGCAATGCCGTTTCGCCCTCGGAAATCTCCGCCTCATGGGGCAAATAGATAAATGAAGGCAGTTGCTCTCTTTCTTCAACTTCACCTGGCGCAATCAATTGCGGAACCGCCATAACGTCCTGCACAACTTCATCGTCGGATTGATGCAAATCGACATAGGACAAGACGCTGTGCGTCGTTCCCAGGTCTATACCGACTGAATAGCGCGGGCCTTCGGAATCGTTATGCGCTTCCGTTTCATGGTTTTGCGACTCAGACGAATGATTGTTATCTGCGTCATCCGGGTTAGTGGCATGTCCAAATAACTCACTCATAACTCAACCTCAGCCGGGGCAATAATTTTCGGGTCATGTTTTTCTGTTAATTTCGGCAAATGATATTCGGTAACACGCCAGCCTTTATGAATCAATGTGCCGGTAAAAGGCGGTTTGCCGACAATATTCCCTGTCAAACGAATCTCGGCCGAATTAAACCCTTCAGTCAACGTCACTTTACTGCCTTCTGTTTCCTGGCGGATTGCGGTCAGACTAAAATGCTCATCAATCACTTTTTTACAGCCTTCATGAACCACCCGAGCGGCAACACCAACATCGGCATCCCCATATTGACTGACATCTTCATTGATAAAATCGATAAAACGCGCTTCTTTTTGCAACATCCCCAGCAATTGTAACGCTGCCTCGGGTGTCGCTTCTTTCAGTACAACAGGCTCTGGCGCAGGCCCTGGCACTTCGACTATCTTTTCGACCGGAACCTCAACCACCTTTTCAACTTCAACAATTTTTTCAACCACTTTAGTTTCAGGTTCTCTCTCCGCCATTTGCTGACGCGCTTGCTCTGCTTTTTTAACACAGCGTCTGTGACCTATTAGCACCGACAACAATACCGCAATCAGAATAAAGGCCAACAAAACTACCGTTGCCGCCAAACAAACATGCCACAAATCAAAGGTTGTCGGTCGCAGTGACAAATCAATGCTATAAACATTATTCATTTCTTCATTCCTTACTTAATATTTCCCGCCGCTTTTGCCGCTTCCTGATACATCAACTGCTTCAACAATCGCCGCGTTAATTTAATCCGCATAGTTTTCAAATGCCGGTCGGCGATGACGGCAGGTACTTTTGCCTCCAGATAAACTTTCCGCATATCGGCCAACACCGGCTCACATTGTTTAATGATGGCGCCTGTCGCCGTTCTGCTCTCGATACTGGCATAGCCTTTCTTTTGCATTTCTTTGGCAACACAGCTTTTATAGTTAAACTGCGCACCTTGAATTTTTTTGATTGTGGCATCATCCAGTACAGACCCATCCCACTCACTCTCATTGGCATAGCCAAGTGCGCTGAATCCTACACTCAACACAACACACATTAAAAACTTTTTCATAACATCCCCTCATAATTTATGGATATTCAAGCATTTAATTTTACGCGAATTTGCCGACAAGCGTCCAAAGTTTCTTATTTTCAGACAGTTGCAGCCCCTTATGAAAGCGGTACTGAACTAATCAAGCAATGGCTTCACAAAAAGGTCAAACGCCTCCTGTCTGAAAACACCTTGCTGCATAAAAATCAAATGCCCGTCTTGTCCAATCACAACACTGAAGGGCAGCACGCCAAACGGATCGCCCCATTGCCGTAGCAGGCTATATTGCTGTTCCGGGTCGGCCTGTAAAACCGGGTAGTTGATGCCGACGGTGCGGGCAAAGTTTTTCAGTTTCCGAACCTCATCCAGCCCTACGCTGACAACCTGAAGGCCTTTGCCTGCGTAATCACGTTGCCAGCGTATCAAATCTGGAATCTCTACCTGGCATGGCCCGCACCAGGTCGCCCAGAAATTCAATAAAATGACCTTGCCATGCCAGTCGTAAAGATTATGCGACTTGCCTTGTAAATCATTCAACACAAGGGGCTTAAGCTTCCAGGCATTATCGATCGCCTTCGATTCAGCTCCAGCAGACTGGGTAAATAAGCCAATCAGCCCTATAATTACGCCGAGGGCTGTTTTCAAAAAGTAAGATTTAAAATCATTGAGTCTGTACATTTTTTTAGTATAGAATATTACTACTTATTAAAATACTGTTTTTTCTGGAATTCATTATGCGTTATGCAAAAAAAATCCTGGCTTTAGCCGGCCTTTGTTTGGGAATAAATACGTTTGTCATGGCTGATAACCCTGCCTCTGAAACATTTACCCTGCAACAGGCCATTGATTACGCCTTGCTGCATAATCCCGATCTGCAAATCATGCAAAACAGAATCCAACAGGCCGAAGCGCAATTAGACCAGGCACTGTCTGCCTTTTACCCGGAAGTCAAAGCCCGTTTGGGTTATGAACATTCCGACAATCCCGCCCGCGCCTTTGCCATGATTATTGCCCAACGCCGTCTTAACCTGACCGGCGGCACCGATTTCAATCATCCGGGCGGGGTCGATAATTACCGCCCTGAAATCAGTCTGCAATATTCCCTATTCCGTGGCGGACAGGATTATTATGGCAGCAAGGCAGCACAATCGGCGGTCGATGCAGCCCAGCTCGATAAAACCACGGTGCGCAACCAGCTAATCGAAATGATCACCCGCAGTTTTTACCATTATCTTGCTGCACTGGAAAATCATAAAGTCGCTTTACATGCCATCGAGGCGGTTGAAAGCGAATTAAAACAAAGCCGCCTGCGCTATGCCGCCGGCACCGAATTAAAATCTGACGTCCTGTCCTTGGAAGTTCAGGCCGCCGCCGCACATGATCAGGAAATTCACGCCGCCAATACGGTGGAACTGATAAAGACCAGCCTTAAAATTTTAATGGGTTTGACGGCAGAACAAGCACTGACGTTAGATTCAAGTCATAAACCGAAATTACCCCAAAAACCGGAAGACTTCACCCGACTTCTGGCCAAAGCCATGCAGCAGCGTCCAGATTATCGGGCAGCCGATAAACGTTTGCAAATGGCCAGGCAGCAATTACGCGCTGCCCAAGGCGTTCATTTGCCCAGCGCCAGTGCTTATGTCAATTATGGCTCAGACAGCAAAAATATCGATTTCAGCACCAATCGGGATAATGTGACCGCTGGAGTGATGGTCGAAATGTCTTTATTCAGCGGATTTCGTGATAGCGCCAAAGTTGACCAGGCTAAACACCAACTCGCTATCGCGCGTAAAAAGCTGACCAAAACCCGACTACAAATCGAAAATGACGTCAAATCAGCGCGTTTAAAACTGACTGAAGCGTTGAACCGGGTCAATGTCGCTAAAGCGTCCGTTGCCGCGGCAGAAGAAGCCTTACGCATGGTTACTGCGCAACGCGATTCAGGCGTCGTCACCGTCACCCGTTTTATTGAAGCTCAGGTTGCACGCGATCAGGCCCATGCCCGCCACATTGCCGCCTACTTTGATGCACTCAGCGCACAAGCACAACTCAATCAAGCCATCGGATCAAACAGGGATTAAATCATGCGTACTTTGCTACAAAAAAAATGGCTCATCAATACGGCCGCCATCACCCTTTTGCTTTTTGCCATACTGCTTTCTTTAGGCATCATCGGCGGCCCTGACAAGGTGCCACCGGGTAATATTGAAAGAAAACTATCGCCACTCCCTGCCGGCGCCAAAACCCTGACTGTTGGAAAACAGTTGAGCGACAATGTGATCGCCTGGCCGGGCGCGATAAAATCTCGCAGCGTCGCGCGCATTGCGCCTAAATTCAGCGGCCGAATTCTTGACGTTAAAGTCAATGCGGGCGACAGTGTCAAACAAGGCGATATTGTGGCGGTTCTGGACAAATCTGATCTTGAGGCCGCCTTTCAAGAAGCCCAATCTGCGCTAAATGCAGCGCGTGCGCAAGCCGCGCAAGCGATTGCCGACGAAAAACGTATTAAAAAACTGTTCAGCCAGGGCGCCGCAACCCGGCAAAACTATGATGCCATCATCGCCCAGGCCCGCAGTGCTCGCGCCATGGTCAATCAGGCATTAGGCCGGGTAAAACGCATACGCGCTAATTTAAACGAAAACATTCTCAAAGCGCCTTTTGACGGCATCGTCAGCGAACGCTTGCAGGAGCCGGGCGACATGGGCCTGCCCGGCGTTGCCGTGGTTGTCATTCAAAAAGCCGATGACCTGAGAGCGGAGGCGGCTATTCCGACCCATTGCGCTAAACGCATTCACTTAGGCATGAAAATCAATGTACGCATCGATGCCTTAAATCGCACCTTACTTGCGACTGTCGATGAAATTGTCCCGGAAATCGACCCGTTCACGCATACGCAATTGATCAAAGCCAGCCTGCCTTCATCGGAAGGCCTGGTTCCCGGCTTGTTTGCCTGGATGGAACAAAGCTGTGAAAAAGACCTGCAAATCATTCTGATTCCGGCCTCTGCCGTACTCCATTTTGGCCAGTTGGAAGCAATAAAAATTGTTGAAAACAATCAGGTCTATACCCGTCACATTCGTACCGGTAAACGTTACGGCGATAAAGTCGAAGTATTATCCGGCTTACGGGAAGGTGAAACTATTCTGATCAATACAGGTTTACAGCAATGAGCGAACAGCAAAACCATGCCGACAGCTTGACCATTCGCATTGTCAGGCTGTTTACTACATCCCAGCTTTCATTATTGTTTTTGATTATCGCCATTTTCGCAGGGGCTGCGGCGCTGGTATTGACACCACGTGAAGAAGATCCGCAAATCGTGGTGCCGGTAATGGACGTGTTTGTGCAATATCCTGGCGCATCCAGTGAAGAAATCGAAATGCTGGTGACCACACCACTGGAAAGTCTGTTATATCAAATCCCCGGCGTAGAATATGTTTATTCCGTCTCCAGCCCGGGACAAGCCCTGGTGACGGTACGCTATTATGTCGGTGAAGACATGGAGGCCAGCCTGATCAAAACCCGGGATAAAATCATGGCCAACAAGGACCTGGTGCCGCCCGGCGTCACCGACTGGATTGTCAAACCGGTCGAGATTGACGATGTTCCCATCGTGTTCCTGACCCTGTCGCCGCAAAACCCGGTTTATGATTCGATGGCCATTCGTCGCATTGCCGATGAATTGCTCGAACGCCTGAGAAGCGTCGATAACGTCGGTAAAAGCTGGGTTGTCGGCGGCGCTGCCCGAAAAATATCGGTCTATCCGGATCCGGCTAAAATGGCTTCGCGCAAAACCACATTGCTGGATATTCAACAAGCCTTAGCCAATACCAATGTCAATCTCCAGGCCGGCGCGTTTTCCCGCGACAATCAGGAAATTCTGCTGGAAGCCGGCCCACATTTTAAAACACCGGATGAAGTCGGTGCCACAGTCATTAAAAATGTCAATGGCCGACTGGTTTATTTACGCGATGTCGCCACTATTATGGACGGCCCGGAAGATCCTGATCATTACACCCGAATCGGTTTTGGCCCTGCCGTCAAGGATATGAAACGGGTCGGACATGCTGTTGGCCCACAAGCCACAACCGGCGAAAGCCGGGAAATGGTCACAATTGCCGTTGCCAAACGCAAAGGCAGTAATGCCGTTACCGTCGCTGAAGATGTCCTGGCCCTGACCGAACAGCTGCAAGGCAGCCTGATTCCAGATGATGTGTTAATCAACATCACTCGAAATTATGGTGAAACAGCCGACCACAAAGTGAACGAACTGGTCGAGCACTTGGGGATCGCGATCATCACCATCATTGTCTTGCTGGCTATGACCCTCGGACTGAAAGAATCGTTTATCGTTTCCATCGCGGTACCGTTGACCTTTGCCATCACGCTGCTGTGTGATCTGCTTTTTGGCTACACCATCAACCGCGTGACCCTGTTTGCCTTGATTCTATCGCTGGGCTTACTGGTGGATGACCCTATCGTTGATGTCGAAAATATCCATCGTCATTACAAACTGAAAAAAGAGCCGCCTTTGCGTGCCTTGTTGACCGCTGTCGATGAAGTCCGGCCACCAACCATCGTCGCCACCTTCGCTGTCATTCTGTCTTTTATTCCGATGTTTTATATTACCGGCATGATGGGGCCTTATATGGCGCCTATGGCCTTCAATGTACCGGTCGCAATGCTGCTATCACTGATCATCGCCTTCACCGTCACCCCGTGGGCCAGCTACAAACTGCTCAAAAAAGATTATGGCAAACAGCATGATGAGCCTTTCGATTTAAAAAAATCACGGCCTTACCGCGGGTATCGTAAGGTTCTGTCACCACTGATCAAAACACCGGCCCGCAGTCGTTGGTTTCTGCTGGTAATTTTCATCGCCTTTGTCGGTGCGACGCTGTTGGCCGTCACTCGAGCTGTGCCCTTGAAACTATTGCCATTCGATAATAAAAACGAATTACAGCTTATTATTGATATGCCGCGCAGCGCCACGCTGGAACAGACCGATGCCGTCGCACGCGCTGTAGAACAATATCTGGCGACAGTCAATGAAGTCACCGATTTTGAATCCTATATTGGCCTGGCATCGCCAATGGATTTCAATGGCATGGTGCGCCATTATTATCTGCGTCAGGGTAGTTATGTCGGCGATATCCGCATCAACCTGGTGGAAAAGGAAAAACGTGAATTTTCCTCGCATAAAATTGCCTTGCGTATCCGTCCAGAAATAGATCGTATTGAACAACAGTATGGGGCTAATATTAAAATTGTGGAATTGCCCCCGGGCCCGCCGGTTCTGGCAACCGTTGTCGCTGAAGTTTATGGGCCTCCTCAGGCCAGTTACAACGATATTATCCGGGTTTCGAATGATGTCAAAAACCGGCTGCAACAGTTTGCGGGCGTCGTCGATATCGATGACATGATTGACGAACCGCATAAACAGGTTCATTTTATTCTGAACCGGGAAAAAGCGGCGCAACATGGCGTCACCGTCACCCAGGTTGCCAATACCCTGAAAACCGCCTTAAACGGACAGGTGACAGGCTCGGTTCATATTGTCAGCGAACGTAAACCCTTGTTGATCAATGTACAACTGCCACGGGCATTACGTTCCTCCGCTACCGATTTATTGACGCTCAGGGTTAAAACCGCTTCGGGAAAACTGATTCCATTGAGTGAAATCGGTCGCATGCAGGATGAATGGGGGGATCAGACGATCTATCATAAAAACCTGCAACGCCTGATGTATATTACCGCCGAAATGGCCGGACGCGCACCGGCCGAAGCAGTACTCGACATGTATGCCAGCCTGGACGAGAAACCGTTACCCTCCGGTTACCGGGTTGAAATGTCCGGCGAAGGCGAATGGAAAATCACCGTCGATGTATTTCGTGATTTAGGTCTGGCCTTTGCTGCCGCACTGATCATGATTTATGTCTTGCTGGTTGCACAAACCGGCTCACTCGGCATTCCCGGCGTCATGATGATCGCCATTCCGCTGACTGTCATCGGTATCATGCCGGGATTCTGGTTTATCAACCTGTTTACTGAACCTGTCGCAGGCTACGCGACGCCGATTTATTTTACCGCGACCGCCATGATCGGCATGATTGCTCTCGCCGGTATCGTCGTACGTAATTCAATCATTCTGATCGACTTTATTGAACGCGCCTGGAACCGGGATGAAGAAACCACCCTGTCTGAAGCCTTGATTGAAGCCGGCGCCGTTCGGATGACACCGATTTTCCTGACTGCGGCCGCGGCTGTTTTCGGATCGGCGATCATTGTTCTGGATCCAATCTTTTCAGGGTTAGCCTGGAGTTTTGTCTTCGGCATCATCGCATCCACCTTATTTTCACTGGTGGTTATCCCGGTGGTTTACTTCCTGCTGATGCATGACAAACCCAAGCCCCGTGATCGGATTGAAGACGCGTAATCTTCCTGGCCGGGGAGCATAAGACCACTACCGGTTTTATGCGCTCCGGTATGAGGCTATAATCAGATGTTGTTTAACAGCATTTATCGCGCAAGAGGGAAAGCATTGGCCAAATCACGCAGACATTTCATTAAACAGCTCATACAAATCTGTAGCCTGTTTGGGCTAAAGTCTGCTTTTGCCTGGGCCGACTGGCCTGAACGCTTGTTTAGCGCAACACCGTATCCGGAAACCTTGAAAACCCTGTTTCCAGAGGCTGATTTTATCGACACTAACAAAATTCATTTAAAACTCCCCCGCATCGCCGAAAATGGTGCCGTCGTTCCCTTAACCATTACCAGCAGCCTGCCCGATATTCAAAAAATCAGCGTGTTGGTTGAAAAAAATCCCAAACCCTTGTCGGCCCAATTTCAGCTATCACCGTTGGCAGAGCCTACCCTGTCTTTACGCCTGAAAATGGCGAAAAGTTCAGATGTCATTGTGATCGCCGAAACCCGCGACGGCCAGCTGCTTCGCACCCGGAAAGCTGTCAAAGTCACCATTGGAGGCTGCGGTGGCTAGTTCCAGTATTCGCATTCGCAGTAAACGGCGCCAACAAAAAGCGCAAATCCGGATTTTAATTGCACACCCGATGGAAAATGGCCGGAATCGCGACCCCGAAACCGGTCAGTTTATCCCGGCTCATTTTATTCAAGAGCTTAACATCAGCCTGAATGGTGAGCGCGTCATTCAGGCTGATTTAAGTGGCAGTATCTCTAAAGACCCGTATTTCAGTTTTGTATTGAATCACGTTAAATCAGGTGATCGCATTCAAGTCAGTTGGGTCGACAACCTCGGCATCCATGACAGCCGTGAGCACCTGATTAAATAAAACAAACATCCATGATTAACAAACAACCGAGTTGCCAGGATATTTTCGAAACCGGCTTAATGCCGGTCGATGAAGCCAAAGCCCGTATTGCTGCGCTGATTACACCACTCTCCGTTGCTGAAACCTGCCCTGTCGGGCAAAGCAGAGACCGGGTACTGGCTGACGATATCACAGCGCCTTTCAATGTGCCGCCACATGACAATTCAGCGGTCGATGGCTTTGCCATTCTGAGTCGGGATATTCCGCAACAAGGCCGTAAAAAACTTGTCATCAGTGATACCCTTCATGCTGGCGATAGCCGCCCTTGCCAGCTATTGCCGGGGCATTGTATCCGCATCATGACCGGCGCAAAAATTCCATCTGGCGCCGATACCGTCGTCATGCAAGAACATGTCGAACAGGGTGATGACTACATCCTCATCGATGGACAACATAAAGCGGGCGACAATATTCGTCGGGCAGGTGAAGATTTGCGAAGCGGCGAAGTTATTCTGCCGCGTGGCAAATGCCTGACACCACCGGATATTGGACTGCTAGCCTCCATCGGTAACGGCGAAATCAGCGTTAAACGAAAACTGCGTGTCGCCATCGCCTCAACCGGTAACGAGGTCTTTGACATCGGCCAGAAACCGCCAGAAAACGGTATTTTCGATAGCAACCGTTACAGCCTGGCGGCCGCACTTGATTCACCAGCGATTGAAATCATCAACCTCGGCATCATTAAAGATGACCCGGAAATTTTGCAACGCCAGTTTCAACAAGCCAGCGAATATTCAGATGTCATTATTTCGTCTGGCGGCGTCTCGGTCGGCGAGGCCGACCATACCAAAACCGCACTAAAAGCCAAAGGCCAGATCAACTTCTGGAAACTGGCGATAAAACCCGGCCGCCCTTTGGCTTTTGGCCGCCTGAACCAATGCTTGTTTTTCGGACTGCCCGGCAACCCTGTTGCGGTAATGGTCACCTTTTATTTGTTTGTAAAACCGGCACTGGAACAAAAACTCGGCATCACCCTCCCCCGCCTGGCGCCCACATTACAGGTTACGACCCTGGAAAACATACGCAAAAAACCGGGCCGCACCGAAATCGTCCGCGGCATATTGCAGCAAACAGAAAATGGCGAATGGCAGGTCAAAACCACCGGCAAACAAGGTTCGGGCATCTTACGCTCCATGAGTCTTGCCAACTGTTTTATCGTGCTGGAACATGAACGGGGGATGGTAAAAAGCGGTGAAAAAGTCTCGGTCCAACCCTTTTTTGGGCTGTTTTAAATACCTTTTTCAATGCGCCTTTCCATCCCCCTGAATTAAATGGGTGGAAATATGATGCAG
>CAYUAE010000010.1:0-25303 GCA_964442675.1 uncultured Methylomarinum sp. | reverse complement strand
GTAATAATTTTATTTTCGGTCTATTCTTGTATCAGGATATAAAAAACCCAAGAATAAAATGACGACACAAATACAAGCTGTAGAAAACGCCTACAATCGCAGACGCTCATTCAGAATTTATGATGATGTTGATATTTTTTATCAACGACTACAGCCGTCACAGCCTGAAAACACCAAAGAGCATTCTGATAGCGCACTTATTCCGGAATCCTCAGGTTCAGAAAACCCAACCCTGAACGTGAATATCAGCGCCAGTGGCCTGTCGTTTACCTGTCAGGAAAACTTGCAAGCGGGCGAATTGATCCGGGTGCGCGTTTTATTGCTGTCCACCATGACGCTGGTGATGTGTTGTTGCCGCGTGGTGTATTGCAAACCGAGCAACCCTTATGAAGACAAGCGCTATCCTTATACCCTGGGCGCCGAGTTTGTCAATCTGCGGCCACAAGACAAAGCGCTGCTGGATCGACATATTCAGAAAAAACGTAAATGGCAATGGTTTAAATGGGGCGCATTTTTAACCGCCCTGCTGACGTTGATTTATATGCCCGATGTCATCATAGAGCTGTTCCTGGAACAGATACAGCTACTGTTTGATATAGGCGCTGAAGTTATCTATATGTTTGATGAAGTCATCAATTACTGGATCAGTTATGGCGTGTCATTTATTTTTCCGCAATCCCCACAAACTGTTCAGACTATTGGCTTTTATCTGCAATTAGCCTTATATCTTATGCTGTTTGGCTGGTTTGGGTTTAAATGGCTGCCCACAGCCGCCCAAAATACTCTGTTCCGCTTGCGGCGTTATGTGTCACGCAAAAAAGCCAGTTTGGGATATTATTGGCGGCATTTAAGCTGGCCGAAAAAAGCCGGACTTGTGACGGCTTTTGCCAGCGGCATGGCATTGTGTTTTCTGTTTCTTGTGTGAAAAAACCACACACAGATCCAATTTTTACTCAGAGTAGTTTCAACCCGGGCGGCAAAGCTTCACCGAAAACCTGCTTTTCCTGCCTGGCATCCAATGTCTGATAGCTTTCAAGCATGGCAATCCACGACACAGGTGCTTTACTGTGTTTGAGTTTTTCAATCACGCGTTGCCGTACCGTCGGTTCAACGTCACGACTCCTGTCTCCGCTCACCCGCGCCAGTAATGTGGCACAAAAACCCGCCTCCGGTATTTTCTTCCAGTCAACCATCATCGCCTGCTCAATCCAGGGCGTAACGCTTACCGCAGGAATCACATTATGCGCACTGCCATAAAAAGGCACACGGGCACCAATACGCCCGACAGCCCACCAGGTTTGCCGAGGCTCACTGGCTTTTTGCAAGCGTTTTAACAGCCATTGCCCCAATTCGGTTTTTTGCTCGACCGTCAATCGCTCTAAAACGCCAGCCAGCCGGACCATGTCTTCATAGCCTCGGGTTTTGAGTTGTTTGGCAATACTGGCCTGACGCGCAGATGCAGGATTGAGATATTTGGCGATAGCTTTTAATAAAGCCTGTTGCGCGTCATTATCCAGTCCGCCGGCAATACGTCGCCATAAGGTCCACCATTCGCTCCAGTTCTGGGCATAATTGACAAATTGCAATCCTTGCGGATAAATCGCCCACAGCTGCTCCACCCGCCAATCGTCCAGCGCATAACCAAACCCCGGACGTAAACAAAATCCAGCCAGATTTAACCAGATTCGTTCATGATTTTCCGACCGCCGCCGGTATTTAATACCCTCTAGCAGCACATCAAACAAGGCCCGATTCAGCGTGGTATCCCATTCCAGACGATTTTGAGCCAGTGTTTTTTCCAGCTCGGCACGTAAGTTTTTAACCGCTTTCGGATTGATTTGTTTGGAGCGTGCGCCAAAAATCATACGGATTTTTTCAGCCGCCGCCTCAAAGGTGGCAGGTAATTGTTCTGTTGCCGAAGTCTGCGCTGTCTGCCTGCGAATCTGAAATTCCACATCCCAGCGTGTATCGGGGTTTTCGACCGATACAGCCTGTATCTTCAAGGTGCCGACTTCAGTTTGCGTCACCGCCAGTTGCACTGTCACTTCGCTGTTTTCTGCGCCGGACAAGACCACCGCCAAGGGTGGCAGGCTTTGAAACTTATCATCAATTTCAACGACCTGCCCGGGTTTAAATTCACCTTCCGCGCTGTTGGAAACCAGATTAAATCGTACGGGCTGGCCGACTCTGAGGGCAAATTTTCGATCCTGCAAGACAATCTCACGCCCTTCTTCGCTGCCTTTAGGCAACAGGCATACACCCTGTTTGCGTGTGCCCTGACCGGTTTCGACCAACAGAAAATAGCTCCGCGCCGAACCACCGCCAATCTGTAATTTTTTCTGCTGCCGGGCCATCGCATAGCTGACAGCGCCACTGGCAACAGCCAGCTCCGGATGTGGATTTTCCAGTAACCGGGGCGCTTGTCCACTCCAATGTGTCAAAACCTGTATCAATCGCTCGGTGATCGGCTGACTTCTGAAGACACCACCGTTGAGCAACAACGCATCCGGCACAATACTGTCCCGCCCCAGCGCTTTTTTGGCTTCGCCAGCATGATTGTGCAAAAATGCGGCAATATGTTTGCTGATAGCAGGGTCTGCCGCGTACGGCAAGCCAAATTCGACCACGCCGCTGCGTTTCTGATCGGGCAGTTCGTCGAGTTCCGATAACGGGAAAAAGCCATCCAGTGCAATCTCCCTCACTTCCTCACGGGTCAGCTGTGTTGTACGGCTGCCACCAATCAGGCTGGAACCACCGCCTAATAATGTCACATTGACAGATTCCGGGGCATCGTCGGCCAATAATCGTTCTTTGGCCCGGCGGCATTGTTCAATCAATTGTGACAATTCGGCCGCAGACAGTGTTTTATCGCCCGTGACAAGCCGCGATTCTGCAAGCCGCGCCAATGCCAGGTCAATATTATCCCCCCCCAGCATCAGATGGTCGCCGACACCAATACGGGTCAACCGCGGCTCTTTACCCTCGTGTTCTATTTTAATCAGCGTGAAATCGGTTGTCCCCCCGCCAACATCACACACCAGCAATAAATGGACATCACGCAACAGGTCAGCCACATTACCGGCATGACGTCTGAGCCAGTCATAACAAACGGCCTGGGGTTCCTCCAATAACCGAATATGATTAAGGCCTGCCAGGCGTGCCGCCTCCAGCGTCAAGGCACGGGCGGATTCATCAAACGAGGCCGGCACGGTAATGACGATCTGCTGGCGTTCTAACAGGGATTCGGCATGCTGCTGATTCCAGACCGTCTTAACATGCTTAAGATAGCTTGCGCTGGCCTCAAGCGGCGAAACTTTAAGCACATCTTCAGAACTGCCCCAAGGCAAAATAGCGGCTTGGTGATCAATCCCCGGATGCGACAGCCAGCTTTTGGCACTGGTCACCAAACGGCCTTGCGATTTTGCGCCTAAAACACGTGCCGCTTCACCGATAACGGCTTGGTCGTCTGTGGGCACAAAACTGAAATCATCGGCATTCAGTTCGCCATCTGCCGGATGATAGCGTACCGACGGTAATAATTTACGAGCAGCCACTTCACCAGGCGTCACCAGTTGGCTAATCTCAAAAATCCGTATTTCCGAATCAGCAGACGCTATGGCCTGATAGGCGACTGCGGTATGCGTCGTACCGAGGTCTATGCCAATGTAATAGTTTGCGTCAGGCTTTGACATAATAATAGAGTCCTATCGCTAAAGTCATCAAACCAACCACCGTCCAACCCAGCCGGTCCATATAATGCCTTAGGCCTTGCTCTAACTTTTCACCGCCAGCCTTGATCAACAATGCCAATAGAAAAAAGCGTGCACCCCGGCCAATTGCTGACGCTAAAACAAACGGCAAAAATGGCATCTGCAACACACCCGCGGCAATGGTAAACACCTTGTATGGAATAGGTGAAAACCCTGCAACAAACACGGCCCAAACACCCCACTGTTTAAACCAGCTTTCAGCCAGTAAATAACTTTCCCAGTAACGGCTTTGTTGCAGCCATCCCGAGAGGCTGTCGAACAGAAAATAGCCTATCGCATAGCCCAACATCCCTCCTAAAACCGACATCAGCGTCGTCAACAAGGCCAGGCGCACGGCTTTTTCAGGCTGTGCCAGGGCCATAGGTGCCAGCATGACATCGGGAGGGACCGGGAAAAATGACGATTCGGCAAAACTCAAACCGGCCAGATATTTTTCTGCATGGGGATGTTTTGACCAGCGTAAAACGGTGTCGTACATTTTTTGAAACATTATTGTTTACCGGCTAAAAAAGGAACAAAGACAACCGGCTCGATCACGTCATCTTCAAAGCCGGATTCGGTGCGTATCACACGATGCAATTGTTGACCATTTTCATCGCCAATCGGAATGATCATAACAGCGCCGACCGCCATTTGTGCCAGCAAGGCTTCCGGTATTTCGGTGGGGGCTGCTGCGACCAGCACCCCATCGTAAGGTGCAAACTCGGGCCAGCCCCAACCGCCATCGCTGTGTAAATAGCGGATATTTTTCAGACCAAGCTCCCAAAGCCTGTCTTTAGCCTTTTTTAACAACGGCCCGATGCGCTCTACGCTGTACACCTGATCAACCAGTTGTGCCAGAACAGCGGTTTGGTAACCGCAGCCGGTACCAATTTCCAACACTTTTTGACGCGGGCCATTTTCCAGTAACAGCTCAGTCATACGCGCCACAATATAGGGCTGGGAAATGGTCTGGTTATGACCTATCGGTAATGCGGTATCTTCATAAGAACGACTGGCTAAGGCTTCATCGACAAAAATATGCCGTGGCGTCGTGGCCATCACGGATAATACCTGAGGATTCTGGATGCCTTGCATTTGTAAGCGTTTGACCATACGGTCGCGGGTACGTTGCGAGGTCATACCAATGCCTTGTAATCGCAATCGCTGATTCATCCTGCATCCTCCTGCTCCAGCCATAATCCAACGGTTTCAATATGCTCATATCGGGTCAGATCCAGCTGCAACGGAGTGACAGAAACATACCGGTGTCTGATGGCAAAAAAATCGGTTCCAGGCCCTGCATCCTGTTCTTCACCCGGCGGACCTACCCAATAAATTCTCTGCCCGCGTGGATCCTGGGCTTTTATCACAGGCTCAGCCTTATGTCGCTGCCCCAGACGGGTTGACTGAAAACCTTTAATCTCGTCAACCGGCACATCGGGCACATTAACATTCAATAGCGTATCATTGGGTAACGGATGTTTTTGTATTCTCTGCACCAGCTCTTCAGCAACAAATGCTGCAGTTTCAAAATGAACCGGGTTAGATGAGGCCAGAGAAATCGCCACCGCCGGCAAGCCTAAAAAGCGCCCTTCGGTCGCAGCCGCAACAGTACCTGAATACAGCACATCATCCCCCAGATTGGCGCCATGATTGATGCCCGCAAAAACCATGTCCGGCTCCTTTGCCAACAGCCCGGTAATCGCCAAATGTACACAATCTGTCGGTGTACCATCGACATAAATAAACCCATTGGCGGCTTCTTTTGCCCGCAGTGGCATTTCCAGGGTCAGGGAATTACTGGCTGCACTCCGGTTTTTATCCGGCGCGACAACAGAAACTTCAGCATAGCTTTTAAGACAATTCGCTAAAGTTTGCAAACCTTCTGCCTGATAACCATCATCATTACTCAATAGAATGTGCATACGGCTTTAAAACACTATAAAATCGACCATATTAGCAAAAAACCATGCCTTAAATCAGCTCCGTGTCAAAAAAAACACTCTCAGACGAAGACCTTTCTTTATTCCGGCAAACGGTCGGCAAGGTTACGCGCATCAAAAATGACAAAATTGAACCGCCTCGCCCTAAAAAAACGCGAATAAATCGCCGTAA
Source organism: uncultured Methylomarinum sp. (assembly GCA_964442675.1). GTDB lineage: Bacteria > Pseudomonadota > Gammaproteobacteria > Methylococcales > Methylomonadaceae > Methylomarinum. The sequence continues at coordinate 19,436 of CAYUAE010000010.1, read as the reverse complement.
TAATTTGACTGATGAGTCCTCACCGTTTATCGATTTATCAGAACCTGTAGACAGACTCAGCAATGAGGACAAGCTCAGTTTCTTAGCGCCAGGCATGCAAAAAAATGTCCTGCGCAAATTACGCAAAGGCTATTATGGACTGGACGCCGATATTGACCTGCATGGTTTGACCAGCCAGCAGGCGCGTGTGCAATTAGTGCGCTTTTTACACGAATGTGTGGAATACGGTTGCCGCTGTGTACATATTATTCATGGAAAAGGTTACCGCTCGGCCGATTATCATCCTGTTTTAAAAAATGATGTCAATGTCTGGCTCAGACAGCATAAAGACGTGTTGGCTTTTTGCTCAACGCCGCCGCGTGACGGCGGAACAGGCGCTGTTTATGTGTTATTACGTCTATCGGAAAAATATCAGACAGACGACGATCTGGTTTGAACACCACGAGGCTTTAACTCGCGGTAATAAAACAACAAAAACCAAAAAACCGAGGAAAACCAGCAAATTACCAGAGCAAACACATCATGACTCAGAAAATGGGCGCCCCGCATTTGCTGCGCGACGCCATAGACCAAACCTAATATCAATCCAAAAGCCAAACCATAAAAACGATAACGCGGATTAACCACCAGAAAAAAGAAATAAAGGCTGATAAAGGCAAATCCGCCACTCGCATGTCCTGAGGGGAAACAATGCCCGACTTTCAGGCCGTTATCGACCGCATCAAACAAACGAATATAAGGCTTGTCCCCCGAAAAAACCTTCAAACTCCAAGGGCAATAGATATGTGTCTGGCTTTTTAGCACCGCAACCAGTGCGGGGCCTGTCACACTGGCCAAAAACAAAAACCATAACGCCTTGCGATAACGGGACAACTTTGAGCCTTTAAAGCTCGAATACAACGCCGTCGCCAGTAAAATGACACCGACCAGTTTGGAAAATTTTTGTCCGCCCTTATGAAGAAACTGTTGTACCCACCAATCATCTTTTAACGGCCATTGCCGAGTCACACTATCAAAAAAATGTTCACTGAGCCACATTTCAAGCGGGGTAAATTCCAAAATGGGAATCATTAAAAAAAACACCGTCAATGGCATCAAAATATGCCGTTTGATAAAAACGGCACGGTCGTAAATAAGCGGCTGCAAACCTTAACTCCCCTGATTGAAAAAAAATCATGGCAATAGTACAACAGTCTTGGCTCCCAATACAGTATTCACAAGCCTTTATGTTCTCTTCACCACCATAAAAATTGCACGCTATCTTTTTAAAAAGCGCATAAAGTTTTGACACGACACATTTAGCGTGATAAAAATATGGTGTCGCTTCAAAACTAACATGCTTGACATGTCGTTTAGCCGACAACCTTTTAAAAGGTTTTTATATAAAAATAATTAATACACACAAAGAGGATGTAAAAAATGGCTGAAGAAAAAAAAGATAACTTCTTATTGATCGTTGGCGTTATGGCTGCAATTTCTATCACTGGCGTGGTACTGCTAAAAAGCCGTGAAACTGAGCACTTAAAACAATCTGGTCCAACTTCTGTAGAAAAAGAGGCTCAGCTTCTGGAAAAACGTACCGATTTCAATAACGTTTTGGAATAAGTCTTTAGCGGTCCGTTTCTCTGCTTTTTGCAGAGGAACGGACTTTTATAGTAGCTTTCCTTATCTTCATATAAAAATTTCTGCACAACACCGCTTCATAACATCCAAGACAATTCAAATTCCAGACTCCAAATCGTCCTGTTCGGAACCTTCTTTTTTATTTGCAGTCATTCTGATATGCTTCACGTTTTATCCACTTACAGTTGAGAAAAATATGACTACCAAAAACAAATCTACGCTCTTAGCAACAATCGGCACGTCCCTGCTTTCCGGTCTATCCCTTTCCAGCGCACAAGCTGCAGAAAATACAGCAAAAATGGATAATCCTTTTTCATTGACTGAATTATCATCAGGCTATATGCAGGTTGCTGAATCGGATGAAAAAAGCACATCGATGAAAATGAAAGACGGTGCCTGCGGCGAAGGAAAATGCGGCGCGTCCATGATGAAAACGAACGAAAACAAAACGGTTGAAGGTAAATGTGCCGGCAATAAACCGATGCCAAAAGCAGATAAAAAATCAATGGAAGGCAAATGTGGCGAAGGAAAATGCGGCGCTTCCATGAAAATGTAAAAACAAAATAAAAAGGCCCGTAAATACAGGCCTTTGTTTTTTCCTACAGAATTAAATCTTTTTCCAGGTGGCTGTCGAAGCGGCATCATCCATAATCCGACAGCCCCTGCTCCAGGTTTTAGTACAATATCCAGCTAACACAAGGGATTATGTGTTGTTTTGTAGCTAGAGGGTGTCACACTAGGAACGCCTTCCCAATAATGAACCTAAAATTCCTCGCATAATTTGTCTACCAATTTGACTCCCAATGCTTCTAGCCGCACTTTTTAGCATAGCTTCACCGACGGATTGACGCGAACGGCTTGAACTACGTCGATATGATTTGACTGTTTTTTCATGCTGCCTGCTTAATTGACTGCGCTGCTCAGCTTTTTGCTTTAACAGTTCATAAGCTGATTCGCGGTCAATTATTTGTTCATATCGACCTTTTACCGGCGAACGCTGCATGATCGTTTTTCTTTCTTCATCCGTAAGTGGGCCTATTTGTGATTCCGGTGGTCGCATTAAAACCCGCTCAACCTGACTCGGACTGCCATCGGCATTCAGTGTCGAAATCAGCGCTTCGCCCGTTTTGAGCGCCTGAATGGCCTGTTCTGTATCCAATGCGGGGTTTTCTCTAAACGTTTGCGCAACAGCTTTAATCACCTTTCTGTCCTTTGGCGTGTAAGCTCTTAAGGCATGTTGAATTTTAAGTCCCAGCTGCCCCAGAATATCTTCAGGGACATCCAGCGGACTTTGACTGACAAAATAAACCCCAACCCCTTTTGAACGAATCAAGCGAACAATCTGCTCAATTTTGTCAATCAAAACCCGAGGCGCCCGGTCAAACAGCAGATGTGCCTCATCAAAAAACAAGACCATTTTAGGTTTTTCCAGGTCACCGACTTCCGGCAATGTTTCAAATAATTCGGACAATAACCACAATAAAAAGGCGGCATACAAACGTGGAGATTTTGCCATTAGCCGGGTCGCATCAAGAATGTTGATAACACCATGACCGGAAAAATCAACGCGCTGTAAATCATCCAGTTCGATTGCAGGTTCGGCAAAAAAATGCTCTGCCCCCTGCTCTTCCAGAACCAGCAAGCGGCGCTGTATTGCGCCAATGCTAGCCGAAGAAATAGTGCCGTACTCTGCTTTCAACGCCCTGCTGTTTTCAGCCATCCAGGCTAATATGGCTCGCAGGTCTTTCAAATCCAGCAATAACAGGCCTTCATCATCGGCAATTTTAAAACCACTATACAAAATACCGGTCTGAGTATCGTTCAAATCCAGCAGATGACTCAGTAACAAAGGCCCCATATCTGAAATTGTCGCCCTGACCGGATGCCCATTGTTGCCAAAAATATCCCAAAAAACGGCCGGATTGCCCCGGAATTGGAAATCTTCAATTTTAATGGCCTGAATACGCTGTTCAATTTTTGGATGCGCCTTTCCAGGCTTGGCAATGCCGGATAAATCACCTTTCATATCCGCTAGAAAAACAGGAACACCTAACCGGGAAAAGCCTTCCACAAGTATTTGCAAGGTTATCGTTTTGCCGGTGCCTGTCGCGCCTGAAATCATGCCGTGTCGATTTCCCATCGCGGCATCCATTAAAATCTGTTGCTGGCCGTTGCCACCTAACAATATTTGCTGCATATTAGTACTCTTTTAGGTGATTATCATGCAAAAACTTAAAATCAATCAGCCCGCGCCTTATTTTAAACTTACAGGCAGTGACGCTAAAGTGCATACACCGGAACATTACAAAGGTCACTGGCTGATTTTATTTTTTTATCCGAAAGACAATACCCCGGGTTGCACGGCAGAGGCCTGCCATCTCAGGGATAGCTATGATGAAATCAAGACGCTGAATGGCATTGTTTTAGGCATTAACACCGATTCTGTCAGCAGTCACCAGTCCTTTATTCAAAAACGACAGTTACCCTTCCCTTTATTGAGCGACTTAGATGGCGCAGTCAGCCGTCAATATGGATGCTTGTTTAAATTAGGCCCAATCCGCTTCTGCAAACGCCATTCATTTATTATTGCGCCCGACGGCAAACTGGCGAAAATCTATCGACAAGTCAAGCCGTCGCAGCATGCTGAAGAGATTATTCAATTCTTGCAAACACAAACGGGCAAACAATAATATTCTGGCTTGCCCACGAAGTTACCCACATTTTCTGTGGATAACTTTGTGGAAAAGATAATGATAACCGACCTAAGTCTTCGAAATTTAACGGATTCCGTTAAATTGACTATTTTCTAAACAACCCTTAAAACATTTATTTATCAAAAACTTACAACAACAGACAATTAAATAAAAGACATAGCCCTTGTTTTTTGTATATCTTTGTTTAAATGTGAATAACAACGTCATTTACGCGCAATACAGCCCCAGGCCAACAGCCAGACCTGCGATTGATAACTATCGGCATCTTTATTCAAAGCGCCAGTTAACACCATTTCCAGCGTTTGATTGACGATACCAAAAAAACAGGCATAGGCCATTAAAGGATCTAATGAACGGATTTCACCGTCTTTAATGCCTTTTTGTAATATGCGTATAATTTTATTGAATGGCGCCGTTTCGAGCAGAGGTTTGTATTCCGGCAAAAATTCATCGACCTTGATACGCAATAAAAAAGTCATCACTTCAGGCGCGTCATCGGTTAATTTAAACAATAAATCGACGATTTCCCGTAGCTGCTCTGAGGACTTGCGATTACGTCGCCGAATATCATCGATGGATATACTCAAACTGTCGAGTATATTGCCAAACAACGCCTCGGCAATCATTTGCTTGGTTTTGAAATGCTGATAAATGCCGCTTGTTGTTTTTAAACCGCAGGCTGTTTTAATATCAGCCAGAGAGGTATTGAAATAGCCCTTTTCTGCAAAAAGTTTTAAGGCGGCCAGTAAAATATCATCCCGTGTAACGACCTTTTTGGTTTGTTCTTGATCTTGTTGTTCTTGTTTTTGTTCCATTTTGATACGCTTGATTCATCATTTTGAATAACAAAACGATGTTATCTTTTGATTGTGATTGTCTTGAGTGCCGCCTATTCTCTGAGTGTAGAGGCAGCGGCCATTAAATAATTAGCCATCGACCATAAGGTTAGAATGGCGGCGATATAAAGTAACACATAGCCAATCATACTCACTGGCAAATTAAAAATATCATCTCGATATAACAGAAAAGCAATAGCAACCATTTGTGCGGTTGTTTTCCATTTTCCAAGTTGTGAAACCTTAACCTTTGCGCGCTGACCAATTTCAGCCATCCACTCTCTTAACGAGGCAATGGTAATTTCCCGACCAATGATAATAGCGGCAGGAATAGCAAGATAGGGGGATGCTTCCGCCTGCACCAGCAAGACGAGCACAAAAGCAACCATCAATTTGTCAGCAACCGGATCGAGGAAAGCGCCAAAAGCTGTTTCCAGTTGCATTTTTCTGGCCAGATAGCCATCCAGCCAGTCTGTGAAACCTGCGAAGATAAAAATCAATGTACATGCCACATTGGAATATTCCCAGGGTAAATAAAAAACGACCGCTAACAACGGAATCAAAGCGATCCGTAAAAGAGTCAGGGATGTGGGTAAATTAAACTCGTGTAGCATAATTATTGATGAAAACTATCGTAAATTTTTTGCGCCAACTGTCGACTGATGCCATCAATACTGCTCAGGGCATCGACACCCGCCTTGGCCACACCTTGCAGGCCACCAAATTGTTTTAACAGGATTTGCCGTCGTTTGGGGCCAAGTCCAGGTATATCTTCGAGTATAGAGCGTTTTTTGGCCTTGGCCCGTCTGCCTCGGTGTCCTGTAATCGCAAACCGGTGCGCTTCATCTCGAATATGCTGAATCAACAACAAGCAACTGGCGCCTGGCATTATATCCAAAGGTTCTGACAATTCCGGCAAGATGATTTTTTCCATGCCCGCCTTGCGATCAGGCCCCTTAGAAACGCCCACTATCATAACACTATTTACTGATAATTCAGATAATGCCTTTTGCGCTTCATTAACCTGTCCCTTACCACCATCAATCAGTAAAATATCCGGCGCTTGATGCTCACCCTTTTTCATGCGCTTAAAACGCCGGTAAACCGCCTGGTAAATCGCGGCATAATCATCGCCGGGCGTAATACCTTCAATATTAAATCGTCGGTAAGCCGCCGTTAGCGGCCCTTCCAGCGTGTAAACCACACATGAAGCAACCGTTTGTTCACCCTGAGTATGACTGATATCGAAACATTCCAAACGTTTAGGCATTTCATCAAGCCCCAGTTGTTCTTGTAAACTCATAAAACGTTCGTGAATACCCTGTTTATCCGCCATTCGTGTGATTAAGGAATTTTCAGCATTACTTGCCGCCATTTCCAACCATTTGGCCCGTTGTCCCCGAACATGAGTGCTTATCGTAACCGTTTGCTGCGCTTGTTTCGATAACACCTCAGCCAATAACTGGGCATCCGGCAATGCATGACTCACAATCAATTCGTTTGGCAATTGCCGTTCCAGGTAATACTGGGCGATGAAGGCCTGTAAAATATCTCCCGCCGCATGAGACTCGGCCATTTTAGGAAAAAATGTTTTACTGCCCAGGTTCTGGCCCTTGCGGATAAAAAAGACTTGAACACAGGCCATACCGGCATTGTTGGCACAGGCAATAATATCGACATCACCTTTTTCACCTAACACAAAATGGCGCTCTAGAACCGACCGTAAACGGGTGATCTGATCCCGATAAACAGCGGCTTGCTCAAAGGCAAGCTGTTCCGATGCGGTTTCCATGCGCTGCACCAGACTATCGATGACCAGCTCTCCTTTTCCTTGCAAAAATAATTTTGTATTTTCAACATCGGCCTGGTAATCGTCTTTCGAAATCAAACCGGTACAGGGGGCCGTACAACGCTGTATTTGATATTGCAGACAGGGGCGGGTTCGATGACTGTAAAAAGAATCATCGCACTGCCTGACAGGGAAAATTTTTTGTAACAGTTTAAGCGTTTCCCGCACAGCGCCTGCACTGGGATAAGGGCCAAAGTAAATGCCCTTACGCTTTTTGGCACCGCGATGGAAAGTCAATTGCGGAAAATCATGATCGCTTAAAAAAACATACGGATAGGATTTATCATCACGCAAACAAATATTGTAGCGCGGCTTGAAACGCTTGATTTGCTGGCTTTCCAGTAACAGCGCTTCGCCTTCGGTATGGGTCACCATGACTTCAATCGACGCCACTTTAGCGACCATCGCTTGTTGCTTAGGCGAAGCGCTGTGCGTTCTAAAATAGCTGGAAACGCGATTTTTCAGATTTTTAGCCTTCCCGATATAAATAATCTCACCGCGCTCATCCAGCATTTTATAAATGCCGGGGCGTTGCGTCAGTGTTTTCAGAAAGGCTTTGACATCAAATGTCTTTGGCGTTTGTTCGTTCACACGTCCTGAATATAGCTCGTAATCGTGTTAAACACATCATGAAACATTTCCCGGGTCAAGCGTTTGGTCTGTACATTATAGCGACTACAGTGGTAAGAACTGACCAATATTTTACCATCCGGTAATGGCTTGGCTTGATTATGTTTAAATGCAATCTGACTTAAACGTAAACCATAGGCTTTCAATACCGCCTGATGGGCAATATTTCCCAAAACCATAATCACAGCCTGTTCCGGTAAAGCCTTAATTTCCTGCTGTAAAAAATGATTACATTGATTGATTTCCGCACCGACCGGCTTGTTCTGTGGCGGCAGACATTTTACGGCATTGGTAATGCGGCAATTTTTCAGCACCAGGCCATCATCGAGTGCGCTGGAATCGGGCTGATTACTGAAACCAAATTCATATAACGCTTCATACAATAACAAACCGGCATAATCACCGGTGAAAGGCCGGCCACTGGCATTCGCGCCATGCATCCCAGGTGCCAGGCCTACAATTAACAAGGCCGGCGACACATCACCAAACGGCGCGACAGGGGCGGCATGGTAGGCCGGGTATTTTTGCTTTACCTCATCCAGAAATGTCGCCAGCCGGGGGCAGGCACGGCAATTTTTATCAAAAATAGAATTATCCATCATTTTCCCGCGCAAAAAAAAGGGCCTTACGGCCCTTTTTTAGTGTTAATTGGCTGATTATTCATCATCCTTAACTTCTTTCATGCTCAACCGAACCCGTCCCTGACGATCGATTTCCAGCACTTTAACCTTAACGATGTCACCTTCGTTGAGTTTATCACTCACTTTCTCAACACGCTCATCGGAAATTTGCGAAATATGAACCAGCCCATCCTTACCCGGTAAAATGGTGACAAATGCGCCAAAGTCCATCAGTCTTGCAACCTTGCCTTCATAGACCTTTCCGACTTCAACTTCAGCCGTGATTTCTTCGATGATTTTACGGGCTTCTTCACCTGCTGCCTTGTCAACCGAGGCGATATTCACGACACCGTCATCCGTTAAATCGATACTGGCGCCCGTTTGCTCGGTAATACCCCGAATAGTCGCCCCACCTTTACCGATAACCTCACGAATCTTGCTTGGATCAATTTTGAAGGAAATAATTCGCGGTGCAAAATCAGACATTTCCTCACGCGTTTCAGACAAGGCTTTGCTCATTTCATTCAAAATGTGCAAACGCCCTTCTTTCGCTTGCGCCAATGCCGTTTTCATGATCTCGGCTGTAATACCATCGATCTTGATATCCATCTGCAAGGCGGTGATCCCATCTTTAGACCCTGCAACCTTGAAGTCCATATCCCCTAAGTGATCTTCATCACCCATGATATCGGACAATACGGCAAACTTGTCGCCTTCTTTAATCAAGCCCATGGCAATGCCGGCAACCGGTGCTTTAATTGGAACACCGGCATCCATCAGCGCCAGACTGGTGCCACACACTGAAGCCATGGAGCTGGAACCATTAGATTCGGTGATTTCTGAAACCACACGAAGCACATATGGAAACTCTTCCATATCAGGCAGCACCGCCGCAACACCACGCTTAGCCAATCGACCATGGCCAATCTCCCGACGTTTGGGCGAGCCGACAAAACCGGTTTCACCGACACAGAATGGTGGAAAATTGTAATGCAACATGAACGGCTCTTTATATTCACCCGACAGCGCATCAATAATCTGGGCGTCACGATCGGTACCTAATGTTGCGACCACCAGAGCCTGCGTTTCGCCGCGTGTAAACAAGGCCGACCCATGTGTTCTGGGCAACACGCCGGTTCTGACCGAAATTGGTCTGACTTTGTCCAGTTCACGACCATCAATCCGTTTTGCTTCATTCAGGATGGATCCTCGAACGATTTTCTTTTCCAGGTGTTCGATCGCCTCACTGACATCTCTTTCTTCGTATTGTTCGTCGGCCGTCAGTTTTTCAACCACAGCGGAACGGATCTCACTCAGACGCTCTTGTCTGACCAGCTTCTCTGCGATTTCATAGGCCGCCCGAATATCGGCTTCGGCCAGTTCGGCAACCTGCGCTTCCAGGTTCTGATCGGGTTCGCTCGCTTGCCATTCAAATACAGGCACATCGACTTCTGCTCTGAAATCATTGATCGCATTGATCGCGGTCTGCATTTGTTCGTGACCAAACAAAACCGCATCCAACATGATATCTTCATCCAATAAATCGGCTTCAGATTCAACCATCAAGACAGCATCCTGAGTACCGGCAACCATCAGTTCCAGACGTGAGTCTTTCAAGGCCGTTTTAGATGGATTCAAGACATATTTGCCATCGATATAGCCTACACAGGCAGCGCCTATCGGACCATTGAAAGGTAAGCCGGAAACCGCTAAAGCGGCCGAAGCACCCAATAATGCCGGAACTTCCGTATCCACATCGGGATTCAACGACATCACGGTGGCAATGATTTGAACTTCATTGGTAAAACCGTGTGGAAATAAAGGCCGTATCGGTCGGTCGATCAGACGGGAAATCAGTGTTTCATTTTCGCTCGGACGTCCTTCCCGCTTAAAAAAACCGCCTGGAATTTTTCCGGCTGCATAAGCCTTTTCCTGATAATTGACGGTTAAAGGGAAAAAATCACCACCTTGCGCTTCTTTTTTACCGACAACGGTAACCAGCAAAGAAGTGCCTTCTACATCGATTAACACAGCGCCATTGGCTTGACGAGCGATTTCGCCGGTTTCCAAAATGACTTGGCGATCGCCATATTGAAATTGTTTCCTGATCGGATTCACTATAGAGTTCCTTTATTGAAAGGTTGTTGCATAGGATCTATTCATCCATCACAATGGATGTTTTTACGGTATAAACAAAAACGGCACATTAAGGTGCCGTTTTGCATTAAGTTACTTACGTAAGCCTAAACGCTCAATCAATGAACGATAACGGGCGACGTCTTTCTTTTTCAAATAATCCAATAATTTACGACGCTGATTTACCATACGTAATAAACCTCGACGTGAATGATTGTCTTTTTTATGTTTTGCAAAATGCGGTGCTAAATGGGCAATATGTGCAGTCAGCAATGCAACTTGCACTTCAGGTGACCCGGTATCGGTTTCGGATAAACGATATTCTTCAACAACGGCTTTTTTTTGTTCTGCAGTAAATGGCATAGTAATCCCTATCGATTAGTTGGTGGTATCTTTTACGATACACAGTAAAAAACAGAGCCCCGCAATAGGGTGCAGGGCTCCAGGCTAAAAAGTTGTTTCCAGATGGAACAGTTTTCTGGGCGCTAGTTTACCATCCATTCGCATTTCTCCCAAGCCCAAAAACAATGCGCCACAATACATTCTGACAGTACCGGCATCGCTTAAATTCAAATCAAGCTGTTGTCCTTGCCGGATGCAATCGGCCTGTTTGTTTGAAACATTGATCGCCGGCAGATTTTGCAGCGGCGCATCAACAGCAATCAATTGCCCAATGACAGCCTCGGGCGTCATGGCTTTCAAAGCGTCCAGAGTAAGTGCCTGATCTATTTTGAATATTCCGGCCCGGGTGCGACGCAAGGCCTTAACGGTTGCGCATGTGCCTAAATAATGACCAATATCTTCGGCCAGAGATCGAATATAGGTTCCTTTCGAACAATCTACAGCCAAGGTCAGACAATCGCCCTCCCAATTCAATTGCTGCAATTGATAAATACTGACACGCCGGGCCTTACGTTCTATTTGAATACCTTCCCGCGCCAGCTCATACAACTTCTTCCCCTCATGCTTGAGAGCAGAATACATGGGCGGAACCTGGTCAATATCACCCGAAAAATGCTGCCAGCAGGCATCCAGCCGGGCCTGCGTCAGCTCCGGAACGGGCTTCTCGGCAATAATCTGCCCTTCCAGATCCCCAGTATCGGTCATGACACCGAGCTGAATGACAACCTGATAACTTTTATCATCATCCAGCATCAATCCCGAAACCTTGGTCGCCTCCCCAAAACACAAGGGCAGCAAACCGGTGGCCAAAGGATCAAGGCTCCCGGTGTGTCCGGCTTTCCGTGCATTCAAAAAATGCCGCATATCTTGCAAGGCCCGATTAGAAGAAATACCACTCGGCTTATCCAATAACAAAATACCATGAATATCACGGCCTTTTTTACGTCTTGCCACAGATCAGTCCCGATCTTTTGCGGCGTCTTCTGCCAGAAGTTCTGCCACGCGCATTCCGGTGTCAATAGAGCGATCGTAATAAAACCTCAATTCTGACATATGCCGCAAGCGCATTTTTTTGGCCAAATGATGGCGAATAACAGGCGCCAGTTCATTCAATGTATCGACATTCAGAACTTTCGCTTCTTCATCGGCATTCAAAACTGTGATATAGATTTTGGCCACCGCCAAATCTTTCGACAACACGACTTCGTTGATGGTAATAAAGCCTAAGCGTTGATCATCCACCTCGCGCTGCAAGATCAAGGCGAGCTCTTTTTGCATTTCAGATGCGACCCGCTCACTGCGAGAAAAATCTCTGCCCATCGCTTAGATCTCCCGCTTGACTTCAACGCGTTCGAATACTTCTATTTGATCACCGACTTTAACATCGTTATAGTTTTTCACACCGATTCCGCACTCCATGCCTGTCTTCACTTCATTGACATCCTCTTTAAATCGACGTAATGATTCCAGCTGACCTTCAAAGATAACCACGTTATCGCGCAAAACACGAATTGGCAGATTCCGTTTGACATAACCATCGACAACCATGCAGCCTGCGATAGCACCAAATTTTGGTGAGCGGAATACATCCCGAACTTCAGCCAAACCGACAATTTTCTCCTGGATTTCCGGTGCCAGCATACCATTGATAGCGCGTTTGACTTCATCGATTGCGTCATAAATAACGCTGTAATAATGCAAATCAACTTCTTTTTCTTCAATCAGTTTTCGAGCCGTCGCATCGGCACGTACATTGAAACCAATCAAAATCGCATTCGATGCAATGGCAAGATTCACATCGCCTTCGTTAATACCCCCAACACCGCCGTAAACACATTTAACCGAGACTTCATCATTGGATAATTTAACCAATGATTCACGTAACGCTTCCAGGCTACCTTGCACATCTGTTTTGATAACCAGATTGACCGTCGCTGTTTCGCCCTCGGCCATTTTAGAAAACACCTCATCCAGTTTTGAGGCAGCTTGATTGGCATGTTGCTTGCTTTTCATGCGTTCTTCACGGTGCTCGGCCAATTCTCTTGCCGCCCGCTCGCTTTGCAGCACCAGAAAATCATCGCCCGCAGTTGGCGTTCCAGACAATCCCAGAATTTCAACCGGTGTACTCGGGCCGGCACTCTTGACAGGCTGTCCATTTTCGTCAAACATCGCCCGCACACGGCCAAACTCTTTGCCGCATAAAACGATTTCGCCTTTGCTCAAGGTGCCTTTTTGAACCAATACCGTTGCTACGACACCTCGCCCTCGGTCAAGCCTCGCTTCGATACAGATACCCGCTGCCGGTCCTGTTACCGGTGCTTTCAATTCCAGAATTTCAGCCTGCAAAATCAGCGCTTCAATCAGTTCATCAATGCCTTCTCCGGTTTTAGCCGACACCTTCAGAAACTGTGTATCACCACCCCATTCTTCAGGCACAACCTCTAAGGTTGCCAATTCCTGCATCACTTTGTCCGGATTCGCTTCTGGCTTATCAATTTTATTAATGGCAATAATCATGGGCACATTAGCGGCCCGCGCATGTTCTATTGCTTCTTTAGTCTGCGGCATGACACCATCATCCGCGGCAACCACCACAATAACGATATCGGTCAATTCAGCGCCACGCGCACGCATCGCGGTAAAGGCCGCATGCCCTGGCGTATCCAGAAACGTGACATTACCATGATCGGTTTTTACCTGATAGGCACCAATATGCTGAGTAATACCCCCAGCTTCTCCTGCCGCGACCCGCGTTTTCCGAATATAGTCGAGTAATGAAGTTTTACCGTGATCGACATGCCCCATGATGGTGACAATCGGCGCACGCGGTTTGACGTCAAGTTCATCCGTTTCGCCCTGAACTTCTGCCAGCATTTCTTTTTCCAGGTCATCATCACTTTGCATGATGGGGTTATGACCCATTTCTTCCACCAAAATAACGGCCGTTTCCTGGTCGATAGTCTGGTTAATGGTCGCCATGATGCCTAATTTCATGAGATGTTTAATGACTTCGGCCGCCTTAACGCTCATTTTTTGAGCCAGATCCGAAACAATAATATGTTCAGGAATCAAAACATCTCTTACCACAGGCGCAACAGGTTTTTCGAACTGATGTTTTGTACTGACTTCTAATTTGATCTCCTCTCTATTCCGGCGACTTTTCCCTTTTTTACCTTTGGCTTTACGACCACCTGCGGTGTCTGCAGCCGGTGCAGCGGGCTTAGTGAAACCACCTGCCTTACCTGCTTTTGCCGGCGCTTTTTTCTTATGCAGTGTCTGCTTCTGCTTGGCTTCTGCCTGCTTTCTGACTTTTTCCGCCATTCTTTGTACAGAAGCCTCATGGCGTTGCTTCTTTTCCAGCTCCAGACGTTTAGCTTCAAGCTCTTCTGCAGTCAACTCCGGTTCTTTTTCAGCGACTTCTTCCGTTTTAACCTTTGCTTCAGTTTCAACATCTGCTTCAGTACCCGGTTTTTTGCTCTCTTCCGTTTTTTCGGCCTCCTTCTCCGGTTTTGACACGGATTCAGGTTCTTTTGCCATCGGCTGTTCCTTTGCTTCAGTCACTTTTTGTTCGCCGGTCTCTTTGTCTTCGCTTGCCGCTTGCGCTTCCTGCGCCTTAGCAGCCTGCTGTCTGGCTTTTTCCTCAGCCTCTTTTGCTCGCGCTTCTTCCTGGCGTTTTTTCTCTTCAGCTTCCAGCTTCAGTTTTTCTTCACGTTTGCGTGCAGCTTCACGCTCAGCCTCAATCTGCTTTTGCTGTTCTTCCAACAGCTTTTTAGCCCGCAAAGCCTCTTCCTCTTCTGGCGTCAAGGCTGGTGCCTCGCTGCGCTTGATATAGGTTTTCTTCTTGCGGACTTCCACATTCACCGTTTTGTTACCGGTTCCCGGCGCAGAAGACTGCTTGAGTGCTGAAACTTTTCGTCGTTTCAGGGTAATTTTACGTGGCGCAACATCTTCAACCTCGCCATCTTTACCATGTCGTTTGCGCAAAAACGCCAGTAATTTAAGTTTTTCTTCTTCTGTGATGAGATCATCCGGCGATCGAGCGGACAGGTCTGCTTCTTTTATTTGTTCTAAAAAGCGCTCCAGAGGAATTCCAATTGCTTGCGCCATTTCTTGTACTGTTTTCTCACTCATGCTTCTCCTCCTCCTGCCTGTGTGTCCTGACTTTCTGCAAACCATGGTTCGCGTGCCTTCATAATCAATTTTGCTGCCTTTTCTTCATCCATTCCGGTAAACTCCAGCAAATCGTCTACCGCCTGTTCGGCCAAATCTTCCATCGTCACAATGCCTTTTGCCGCCAATTCTTTTGCCAGCTCTTCATCCATACCTTCCATTTCCAGAAGCTCCTGAGACGGCTCAGCGATTTCAACTTTTTCTTCCGAAGCAATCGCTTTTATCAACAAGGCGTCTTTAGCCCGGTTACGCAATTCCTTGACCAGCTCTTCATCAAAGCCTTCGATCTCCAGCATTTCATCAACCGGCACATAGGCAATTTCTTCAATATTGGTCAAGCCAACATCAACCAGTACCTCGGCAATTTCTTCATCCACATCCAATTGATCAATAAAATCCTGTTTGATTTTTGAAACGACAGCATCCTGCTCCTGTTCCAGCTGTTGCGCATCCAGCACATTCAACTCCCAGCCCGTCAATTCACTGGCCAGGCGCACATTTTGCCCGCCACGCCCAATGGCTTGCGACAAACTGTCGGTTGCCACTGCAACATCCATGCTGTGTTTGTCTTCATCCACAATAATGGATTCGATTTCTGCAGGCGCCATCGCATTAATGACAAACTGCGCTTCGTTTTCATCCCACAAAATAATATCGACCCGTTCGCCAGCCAGCTCATTAGAAACCGCCTGCACACGCGACCCCCGCATACCCACACAGGCACCGACCGGATCCAGCCTCGGATCATGGCCTTTAACTGCGATTTTGGCACGCGAACCCGGATCGCGAGCGGCTCCCTTGATTTCAATCAAGCCTTCGTTAACTTCCGGCACCTCCAGCTTAAACAAGGCAATCAATAATTCCGGCGCCGTACGACTGACAAATAATTGCGGCCCTCGTACTTCCGATCGAACTTCTTTCAAATAACCTCGAATACGATCTCCAATGCGCACGGATTCTCTGGGAATCATTTCATCCCGAGGGATGAAAGCTTCGACATTGCCGCCCAAATCCAGGTATACATTACCTTTTTCGATGCGTTTAACGACACCGGTAATCAACTCGCCAACACGGCCCTGATAGGCATCGACAATTTTTTTCCGTTCCGCTTCGCGTACTTTCTGGATGATGACCTGTTTGGCTGTCTGCGCTGCGATACGGCAAAATTCCACCGACTCGATACGTTCTTCCACAAAATCGCCCACCTGAACATCAGGATTGTCCATTTGCGCAACTTCCAACAGAACTTGCGACTCAGGAAATTCTACATCACCATCGACTTCGTCATTCGGCGCGACAACCTCCCAGCGCCGGAATGTTTCATAATCACCTGTCTGCCGATCAATTTTAACCCGAACCTTAATCTTGTTTTCATGCCGTTTGACTGTCGCCGCTTCCAACGCTGACTCCAGCGCCTGAAAAATAATCTCTTTATCAATATCCTTTTCGTTAGCAAAAACATCTGCCACGAGTAATATTTCTTTATTTGCCACTTAAAAACTCCTTATTTAATCGAGAATTCCGGCACTAATCGGGCCTTACTCATCGCTTTTAATGGAATGGAATACTGTTGATCTCCGTCATCCACAACAATGACGCCATCATCTTCAACCTGAACAATTTGTCCGGTAATTTTTCTACGTTGATTTATCGGTGAAAATAACGTTACCGCAATGGGTTGCCCTATAAACTGCCGAAACTGCTCTAGCTTAAAGAAAGGGCGGTCGGCGCCCGGTGATGAAACTTCCAGGTTATATTCAGATTTTATGGGATCTTCAACATCCAATACACCACTGACCTGATGACTGACTTTTGAGCAGTCATCAACTGTGATACCGTTTTCGCTGTCGATATAAATCCTGAGTACACTGTTTTTAGGATGTGAATTAAATTCAATCCCAACGCACTCATAGCCCAGACCTTCAATAACCGGCTCGAGTAGTTTCAAAATATGTTCAGGAGCCTGCTTCATCACTATTCACCATCTAACGCACAAAAAAAAAGAGCCTGAAGGCTCTTCCATAAACAAAACAACCGCGACACCTTTTCTTTTCATCAGAAAATAAAAAACCCCACCAGGGGGCTTAAGGCATCAACGACAAACCCTTTCAGGTTGCCGCTTCTATCCTCGTATTATAATCTTTTCATAAAAGCAAGGTCAAGATAAACATCTTTTTCTTTTTTAAATGCTTCGCATATAAACTCGTCATATTGGCAATTCATTTTTATCGCGGGCAATACAAAAAAGGGATACTTAGGTGGCGAGTTCATACGTGGAGAGTATACTGGTAAAATCTCATCTTAATTTAGCACTTTGATAGCATGATAATACCACGCATTGCACTCACATCAGGCGAGCCGGCCGGCATAGGCCCTGACCTTTGCATTCAGCTTGCTCAACACAAGCAAAACTGTGAAACAGTCATTTTCGCCGACCCCGAAATGCTCGCTCAGCGTGCCGAATATTTAGGCCTCGATATTGCCATTAAAATTTTCGACCCTGCCCAGCCTGCCCAACAACACCCCGAAAAAACCTTATTAGTACACCCCATAGCGCTTTCCACAGCAGCCGTTCCCGGCCAACTCAACAAAGCTAACAGCTCCTATGTGCTAAAGATGATCGAGCAGGCCGCTCTTGGTTGTTTACACGGCCACTTTGATGCCATGGTCACAGCCCCCGTCCAAAAAAGCATTATCAATGATGCCGGAATCGCATTCAGCGGCCATACCGAATACATCGCCCAACTTACCGGCGGCCACCCTGTTATGATGCTGGCCACAACAGGCTTGCGAGTCGCCCTGGTCACGACTCACCTGCCCTTGTCTCAAGTCAGTCAGGCAATTACCGCTGACACGTTAAGCCAGACCATCAAAATTCTGGATCGTGACCTACGCCATTATTTCAATCTCGACAATCCTCATATTCTGATCTGCGGACTCAATCCCCATGCCGGTGAAAACGGCCATCTGGGGCGAGAAGAAATTGAGATTATCGAACCCGTTATTCACGCACTCCGCGCCCAACATTTGAATTTACATGGCCCGTTACCGGCCGACACGTTGTTTACACCCAACAATCTGAAGCAAGCCGACGCCGTGCTGGCCATGTATCACGACCAAGGCCTGCCCGTACTTAAATTCAAAGGCTTTGGCCAGGCGGTCAATATTACACTGGGGCTACCCATTATTCGCACATCAGTCGATCATGGCACGGCGCTGGATCTGGCTGGAACAGGAAATGCATCAACCAGCAGCCTGGAATACGCCCTTGAAATCGCCCAACTTATGTCAGAAAACAACCATCGGAATCGTCATGCATAAAGCCCGTAAACGTTTTGGTCAAAATTTTTTACACGATGATACAATCATCAGCGACCTGCTGGGTCATTTGCAAATCAGTGAAAATCAACATTGGGTCGAAATCGGGCCGGGACTAGGTGCACTGACTGCACCTTTGCTGGCTGAAAACATTCGGCTGGATGTGGTCGAGCTGGATCGTGATTTAGTCGAATTATTACAAAAACGCTTCGGCCACAACCCCAGGCTTAGCATTCACAGTGCCGACGCATTAAAATTTGATTTTGCACAGCTTGCCAAAGATGATGAAAAGCTGCGTATCATCGGTAATTTACCCTACAATATTTCTACTCCACTGCTATTCCATCTGCTTGAATATGCCCCGATTATCGAGGATATGCATTTCATGTTGCAAAAAGAAGTGGTCAATCGTATTTGTGCTACGCCGGGCAGCAAAAAATATGGTCGCCTCAGCGTGATGCTGCAATATTACTGCACACCTGAATTTTTATTTGACGTCCCGCCCGAATGCTTTCAACCCGCTCCTAAGGTCATGTCGGCTATTGTTAAACTAACGCCGCACGAGACGCTGCCTGATCACACCTTAAGTCACAACCTCAATCAAATCGTGACACAAGCCTTTTCACAGCGACGTAAAACCTTGCGCAACGCTTTAAGCAAACTACTGACGGAACAGGAAATACGAGCAGCGGACATCACCCCGGATTTACGCGCGGAATCACTGTCTCAGGACGATTTCATACGCTTGGCGAATGTGCTGAGCACAAAAGAAAAACAAGCCACGGAATAGGATACAAAAGAGAGTCTGCATGGATGCACTCACACCACTTAGCCACAGATCACGCTCACGAATGAAAAATAATCCAAGTAAAAGGCGGATACTTTTCTTCAGACAAAAAAATACCCTGCAACAACCTTAAATCAGGCTGGCAGGGTAAAATAATGGCGTCCCCAGGGGGGTTCGAACCCCCGTTACCGCCGTGAAAGGGCGGTGTCCTAGGCCTCTAGACGATGGGGACCTGAGACTTTCAAAACTTCAAACCAGGTATTGCAGTTATTTGCAATACCAAAAACCCAACATAAAATGGCGTCCCCAGGGGGGTTCGAACCCCCGTTACCGCCGTGAAAGGGCGGTGTC
>CAYUAE010000009.1:2574-25898 GCA_964442675.1 uncultured Methylomarinum sp. | reverse complement strand
CTTATCCTAAAAGCCCAACCTTTTGGTTGGGCTTTTTTTTGGCCTTTGGAAAATGAGCCAGGAATTGCCGATGATTAACCTGAAGAGGGCGTGCATCAAAATGAGGCGCTGTTTTTTCTTTTATGCCCCATTGTGGTGCGTTTAGGTATGGCTTTTCTTCTTGTAATTGTATTTTATATCAATAACTTATGTTTGTGGCATGTATTATGCTTTATCCTTTTTATGCTGTTTTTATAACAAAGGGTAAACATAATGAAACTAATCACTGCGATCGTAAAACCATTCAAGTTGGATGATGTTCGGGAAGCTCTCTCTGAGATAGGGGTTTCTGGCGTCACCGTCACTGAAGTCAAAGGCTTTGGCCGTCAGAAAGGTCATACTGAGCTTTATCGGGGGGCCGAGTATGTGGTTGATTTTCTGCCAAAAGCTAAAATCGAAGTGGCTGTAGCCAATAATCAATTAGAAAATGCAGTGGAGGCGATTACTCGGGCGGCTAATACAGGAAAAATCGGTGATGGCAAGATATTCGTTACCGCTTTAGAACAGGTCGTTAGAATAAGAACCGGTGAATCCGGCGAAGATGCACTATAAGATCCTTGGAGAATAACATGGAAAACTTGAATACATTGGTCGAACTGAGTTACGCACTGGACACTTTTTATTTTTTAATCTGTGGAGCCTTGGTTATGTGGATGGCGGCTGGTTTCGCCATGTTGGAAGCAGGCTTGGTTCGAGCTAAAAATACCACTGAAATTTTGACCAAGAATGTTGCTTTGTTTGCAATTGCTTGTGTTATGTATATGTTGTGCGGATATAACTTAATGTATCCGGGCGAAGCTGTGAATAGTGTCTGGCCTGGCATTGGTTTTTTGTTGGGAGGAGATAATTCATTGGAAACCGTATTGAATAGTAAAGGAGAAACCTACTATTCAACCATGGCTGATTTTTTCTTTCAGGTTGTCTTTGTCGCGACTGCGATGTCTATTGTTTCGGGTGCCGTTGCCGAAAGAATGAAATTGGTGGCTTTTTTAATATTTGCTGTCGTCATGACAGGATTTATTTATCCAATCCAAGGCTTCTGGAAATGGGGTGGCGGTTTCTTAGATGGTCTGGGTTTTCTGGACTTTGCCGGTTCTGGTGTCGTTCATATGTGTGGAGCAACGGCGGCATTAGCAGGCGTCTTATTGTTGGGGGCGCGTAAAGGCAAATATGGACCTAATGGTGAAGTTCATCCAATTCCAGGGTGTAATCTGCCCTTAGCGACGCTGGGAACGTTTATTTTATGGATGGGGTGGTTTGGTTTTAATGGTGGATCTGAATTAAAAATATCGGATGTTGGCGAAGCAAATGCCGTTGCATTGGTTTTTGTTAACACGAACGCAGCTGCCGCTGGTGGCGTTGTTGCGGCCTTACTGACATCACAGTTTATGTTTGGTAAGGCTGACTTGTCGATGGTTTTAAATGGTGCGCTGGCAGGCTTGGTTGCGATTACAGCCGAACCTTTGACGCCGACACCACTGATTGCGACTTTAATTGGCGCTGTCGGTGGAGTTCTTGTCTTTTTCTCGATTTTGGGAATGGACAAATTGAAAATAGATGATCCCGTTGGGGCATTATCGGTTCATGGTGTTGTTGGCATCTGGGGCTTATTAGCTGTCTGCTTGACAAACCCAGAAGCCAAACTTTCTGCTCAGTTGATTGGTATAGTCTCAATTTTAGGTTTTGTATTTATTGCCAGCTTTATTACTTGGTATATCATCAAAGTTATATTTGGCATTCGAGTGAGTGAAGAGGAAGAGTACCAAGGCGTTGATTTCTCTGAGTGTGGTATGGAAGCGTATCCCGAATTTACAGATAGTAGTAAAGGATAAATTGCTGAAACTATAGCGTAAAAAAGGCTGTCGTCTTCGACAGCCTTTTTGCTTTTATCAATGTAACGTATCAATATTCTGACTGCTGATCACTTGATCGACGATGTCTTTAATCTGGTGGATTTTTGAAAAGTCCAGTTTCAAGCCATTAAACATATTCTCAATTGAGTCTGATAATAGTTGGCGCTTCTTTTCAGTCAAATGAAAATCACGTTCTAAATCTTGCTTACCTTCTAATTCCATTGCATCGATATCTAATGCTTCGGCAATCACAAAATAAGCTGACATTGCCATCATATTTTTCATGGAACCTATTTCATTGTGTCCTATTTTTCCGCACATACTCATTCTCCTATAACTGTAAAGACTATAGTGAAAGGGTAAGGCGAAATAGGATTTAAAAACTTGAGATTTATCCGATTTTTTGAAAATAAAATGTGATGCGTTTCAGGCTTTTTAGTTGTAAAAACAATAAGTTGATTTATATCACAGAAACGACAGCTTGAGCTTGCAAATCCGCGTGATAAGACGAACGAACGAGCGGTGCACTGGCGACTTGTTGAAACCCTAATTGTTTTGCAAGTTCGGCATAGCGTTTGAATTGGTCTGGATGAATGTATTCATGTACGGGTAAATGGTCTTTACTCGGCTGTAAATATTGTCCTATCGTCAACATTGAGCAGCCATGCGTCAGCAAGTCTTTCATGACGGTGACGACTTCATCCTCAGTTTCACCGATTCCAACCATTAAACCGGATTTCGTAGGGATATGAGGCTGTTTTTGTTTAAATTGCTGTAACAGCTTTAGCGATTCGATG
Source organism: uncultured Methylomarinum sp. (assembly GCA_964442675.1). GTDB lineage: Bacteria > Pseudomonadota > Gammaproteobacteria > Methylococcales > Methylomonadaceae > Methylomarinum. The sequence goes on along the minus strand of CAYUAE010000009.1, from coordinate 23,209 downwards.
TAATTTGCGCCGGGCCGTGCTTTTTTATACAAGCGGGGGACGGTTTCAAGGTTGTGGTTGAAGACATCGCACGGTTGTTGTAGCAAGGCTTCGATGGCGACAGCTTGGCGCCCCCTGAAATCGGGTACCAGGATTTCAATTCGGGTGTTGGGTGTTTGTTGTCGTATGGCCTGGATGCACGCGGCAAAATGACTCGCACCGCCATCTTTCAAGTCGTCCCGGTTGACGGAAGTGATGACGACATAACGTAAGCCCATTTGTTCAATAGTATTGGCAAGGTTAAAAGGCTCCTGTGTATCGGGCGCTTGTGGTCGGCCATGAGCAACATCACAAAACGGACAGCGGCGGGTGCATAAATCGCCCAAAATCATAAATGTCGCTGTACCCTGGCTAAAGCATTCACCTAAATTTGGACATGCGGCCTCTTCACATACGCTATGTAAGCTATTGGCTCGCAAATTCTGTTTAACACGGGCAACCTGATTACCCGAGGGAACTTTTATACGGATCCAGTCGGGTTTGCGGAGTACGGTTTCGGTTTTTTCAACTTTGACCGGAATCTTTGATAATTTATCCGCATTACGCTGATGTGTTGTCGGGGTGAGTCGAGAAGGTGCCTGGTAGGTCATGTGTAAAGCATCTCAGTAAGTTGTGTGATGACGGGTAACGCCAGCTCTTGAGTGTCGATGTTAACACCATAAGCGTGAATTTGGGTTATTTCCAGCCCGGGATAGCCACATGGATTGATGGCCTTGAAAGGCGTCAAGTCCATGGCATTATTCAGACTGAGTCCATGGTAGCAACAACCTTTTTTAATTCTGAGGCCGACAGCGCCAATTTTTTTTTCATCAACATAGACGCCGGGCGCTTCTTTTTTTGCAGTGGCTTGAATGCCATATTGGGCCAGTGTTGCGATCATGGCGTTTTCAAGAATACTGACCAATTGCCGTGGGCCTTTTTGTAGCCGTTTAATATCCAGAAGAATGTACAGCACTAATTGTCCCGGTCCATGGTAAGTCACCTGACCGCCTCGGTCTGTTTCTACAACCGGTATGTCTGCCGTGTTCAATAAATGCTCTTTACGCCCATTTAAGCCCAGTGTAAATACCGGCGGATGCTCTACCTGCCAGATTTCATCCCGTGTATTTTGATCCCGTGACAGGGTGAAATCTTGCATAGCCTGCCAGGTTTTTACATAGTCTTGAACGCCAAGGTTTTTTATGTGTGCGGACACAGGTTATAACGTCATGACGATATCAGAATCATCGTTCAGGCTTTGATAAATTTTATCCAGCTGTTGTTTGCTGGTTGCGGTAATCATGACGGTGACCGATGTATATTTGCCGCCTTTACTGGTATTGGTCGTCACGGCGCCTTCTTTAATATCATCGACATGCTGACGAATAATTGAGACCACTTTGGCATCGAAGTCTTCGCCACTTTTGCCCATCGCCTTGATTGGAAATTCACAGGGAAAGGTCAGTACGGATTCTTGTTGTTCGTTGTCTTTACTGTGCTCTGTCATGATGCGTTTTGTTTATACTGCTGAAAAAGTTGATTCATGATTTGCCAAACCGGGCCTGGTTTGCCATTTCCAATCGCTTGTCCATCTAATTCAACGACGGGGATAATTTCCCGGGTCGAACTGGTTAGCCAGATCTCGCTAGCGTGTTTGAGTTCGGCTAAGGAAATAGGCGCTTCCTGATATGGAATCTGATTTTGCTGCGCCAGTTCAATAATGACCTCACGAGTAATGCCAGGTAAAATTTCGCCGCTGGTTTCGGGTGTTTTCAGCACGCCATCAATGACGGCAAAGATATTACTGGCAGCACCTTCTGTGACATAATCATTTTTAACCAGAATCGCTTCCGCCGAGCCTTGTTCCACGGCTTGTTGTCGAAGCAGAATATTGGCCAGCAAGGTCGTCGCCTTGACATGGCATAAATCCCAGCGGCTATCATCTAAAGTAATCGCTTTAACGCCGGTTTCGCGCTCGGTGAATGGTTTAATATCTGAGCACATCGCGAAAATTGTCGGCTCGGTATGTTCAGGAAAGGCGTGATCCCGTGTTGGCGCGACACCGCGAGTAATCTGTAAATAAATATATTGATCACGGTCGGTTGAAAGCAATGGCTCTAAAACAGTCCGCCATTGTGCCGCTGTTTTATGTAGCGTTAAGCGAATATTGCCAAGGCTGTTATTCAAGCGACGTAAGTGGTCATCGAAGCGGAACAAATGGCCACGATAGGCCGGAATAACTTCATACACGCCATCACCGAATAGAAACCCCCTGTCCAGCACCGACACTTTAGCTTCTGCCAGTGGTAAGTATTCGCCATTCAAATAAACAGTTTTATTCATTATCGATCCAGTAATAACAGGGCTTCATCGTAAATACGCTGGAACAAGCTGCCTTTTTTGATTTCATTCAATGCAATCAGCGGCTTGCTGTCAATTTGTTCATCAAGCAGCATGACACGCAGCAGACCTTTTTCTTCACCTGCTTTAACCGGAGCAATGATGCGCTTATCAATAACGGTTTCGGCTTTCATATCTTGTACATGGCGCCTTGGCACGGTGACATACAAATCGTCAGCCAATCCTAAGCCGAGTAATTTCTGGTCGCCTTTATAAACGCGGGTTTCTATAATAGGTGTTTGTCCATCGTAGAGTTTGCGTGTTTCAAAGAAGCGAAAGCCATAATTTAACAAGGCCTGGCTCTCGGTTGCACGCGCATTTTCGCTGTTTGTCCCCATCACCACCGAAATCAAGCGCATATCACCTCGCTTTGCCGAGGCAACCAGACAATAACCGGCCTCTTCCGTGTGACCGGTTTTTAAGCCATCTACTGATTTGTCACGCCATAACAAGCGGTTTCGGTTTTGTTGGGTAATATTGTTGTAGGTGAATTCTTTTTGTGAATCCCATTTATAGTATTCCGGGAATTCTTTGATAATTGCCTGCGCCAGAATCGCCAAGTCATGTGCCGTAGTGTAATGCCCTTCTTCAGGAAGGCCGGTGCTGTTTTTAAATTGCGTGTTTAACATCTTCAAGCGTTCGGCGTTCTGATTCATCAGGGCGGCGAAGGTCGATTCGTTGCCGGCGACATGCTCGGCTAAGGCCACGCTGGCATCATTACCCGACTGAATAATGACACCTTTCAGTAAATCTTCCACCGACACTTGTTTGCCGACTTCGATGAACATTCTAGAGCCCGGCGTTTGCCATGCTTTTTTACTGATGGTCACCTTCTCATCCAGGCTTAAATGACCGCTGCCCAGTTCTTTGAATACCACATAGACGGTCATCAGTTTAGTCAGGCTGGCGGGAGGTAATGGTTTGTCGGGATTTTTTTCCGCCAGGACTTTGCCGCTGTTAAAGTCCATCAGAATATAACTGCTAGCCGCAATATTGGGTGCCGGAGGAATCAAAATAGTTGCCGCCTGCGCCCATTCAAGGCAGAACAGCAACAGCAACAGTAAAAGCGCCGAAATTTTATGTTTGAGTGTTAAATACTTTTTCATGGTGATGAATTGTATATCAGGAAGGTCAATTGTATCACGCTGTCTTTAAGCTTTAATCAGCCGTTATTAAACTGATGTCTTTAATGCCTAAAGCTGCGAGTTTTTCGCTCATTTGTTGTATTCGTTGTTCTGAGGTCAATGGCCCAACCAGAACCTTATAAAAAATACCCAGCGGACTTTTTGCGACTTTTAATGCCGTTTGAGTTTCTGGCAGTTGTGCCACTCTCTGCTGTAAGCGGCGCGCATTGAATTTATCTTTAAAGGCGCCGATTTGTAAATACAGCCCGGTTTTTGCCGCTTCAGACGAGGGCACAGGCTTTGTTGTTTGTTTGGCGATATTTTGCCCAGGTTCTATCGCTTCGATTTCAACATAGCCGGTGCCGGTCTGGACGATTCCCAGTTTGGTTGCCGCTGCATACGATAAATCGATAATTCTGTTGTCATGGAACGGGCCACGGTCATTTATTCTGACGACGACACTGCGCTGATTGTTCAGGTTGGTCACGCGGACATAAGATGGAATCGGCAGGGTTTTATGCGCCGCTGTCATCGCATACATATTATAGGTTTCGCCATTTGCCGTTTTTCGACCGTGAAATTTTGTGCCATACCAGGAGGCGACACCGCGCTGACGAAAACCTGTGCTGTGTTTTAAAGTCACATAGCGTTTACCCAATACCTCATAGCTTTCCGGGTTACCGGCACGGGTGCGGGGTTCGTGGCGGGGTACCGCATCAGGAATCGCGGCAATATTCAGCGGCACCTGCTCGGGCGCACCGTCTGGCGCGGTGGAACAACCGGGCAACAGCAAGACCGCTACGATTGATGCGAGAATAGATGGTGTTTTTAACTGAATGTTCATGGTTTCAGGGCTTGATAACGTGTTTTTATAGCCTGGCTTAATTGATAAACCGCCATTGCATACAAAGGACTATGGTTATAACGGGTGATGACATAGAAGTTATCCAGTCCAATCCATAGGCTTTGTCCTTCTGCTTGCTCAAAGCGCAATAATTTCAGCGCTGTATTTTCGTTCAGATGATCGGGGGCATAGATATCGAGTCTGCGTAAATCAGCCAGCGTCTGTTCCGGCTTCAAGCCGGGGGTTATGCCTTGTTTCCACAAATCACCTTCTGCTGCAACAGGATAAGCTATGGCCTGTCCTTTTTGCCAATGATGACGAGCGAAATAGTTCGCAATACTGACAATCACATCGGCTGGATTGTTCCAGATATCGTGTTTGCCATCGTGTTCAAAATCGGCGGCATAACTTAAATAACTGCTCGGCATGAATTGTGGCATCCCCATGGCGCCAGCGTAAGAGCCTTTCGGTTGCAAGGGATCGAGTTGTTCTTTTTGCGCCAATAACAGAAAATTCTCCAGTTCGCGCAGAAAAAAACGACTGCGTTTAGGATAGGCAAAGCCTAAGGTCGCTAAGGCGTCAATGACCCGATAATTGCCGGTTCGTTTTCCATACAAGGTTTCAACACCGATAATGGCGGTAATGATTTCCGGCGGCACGCCATATTGCTGTTCGGCGGTCTGTAGAACATCCGCATGTGTTTGCCAGAATTTAACGCCGCCTTCAATTCGAGATGGTTGTAGAAAAATCTTGCGGTACTTATACCAGGGCATGGCTTCTGCCGGTCTTGCGATAGTGTCAAGGATGTTTTGTTTAATGTCGACACGTTTGAATAAGGACTCCAGTGCAGGCCGTTCAAATTGATGCAATTTAACCATTTTGTCAATAAACGCATCAAGTTGCCTGGAAGGAGGTACTTCAGCCTGAGCGATGACGGTGACGACACTTAAACAGAGGATAAGCCAGAATTTTATTTTCATCATGAGGGTGTTAGGTTGGTAAAAATTTTCGATGTGTATGAATCGACATAAGAATGCCAAATCCTGCCATCAATGTCACCATTGAGGTACCGCCATAACTGATCAGCGGTAAGGGAACGCCGACAACCGGTAAAATACCGATGACCATGCCAATATTGACAAATACATAAACAAAAAACGTAAAGGTTAAGCTTCCTGCCAATAAGCGGGAATAGGTATCTTGAGCGGCGACTGCAATATACAAGCAACGGCCGATAATCAGAAGATAAAGGACCAATAATCCAACGCAGCCGAATAGTCCGAATTCTTCGGCAAAAACAGCGAAAATAAAATCAGTTGAACTTTCGGGTAAAAAGTCCAGTTTAGCCTGCGTGCTGCCCAGCCAGCCTTTTCCATCGATGCCGCCTGAGCCGATTGCAATCTTGGATTGGATAATATGGTAGCCTCGCCCCATCGGATCGGCTTCCGGGTTCAGAAAGGTCAGGACGCGGGCGCGTTGATATTCACGCATAAAATGCCAGAGTACGGGCGTCAATGCAGCCAGTACACCGATAATGCTGATCATAAAACGCCAGGACAAGCCGGCAAAAAACAATACTGCCGCACCGGAGCTGGCGACCAGCAGGGATGTTCCCAGGTCAGGTTGCTTGGCGATCAACAGGGTAGGTATTAAAATCAACAGGCCGGCAATAAATAACTGGCGTTTGTTAGGTGGCAGTGGCGCGTCGGACAAGTACCAGGCAATCATCATCGGCATGGTAATTTTAATCATCTCGGAGGGTTGAAATCGCATAAACCCAAGGTTTAGCCAGCGTTGTGCGCCTTTTCCGACCATGCCGATAACCAGCACGGCGATCAGTAGCGCAACGCCTATGCTGAATAATGTGACGGAAACACGCTTGAACTGTTGCGGATCAACATGTGCCAAGACCACCATAACAGCAAATGCAATACCCATTCTAACCATTTGCCGGTATAAAATCGCCATATTTTGTCCGCTGGCGCTGTATAGCACTACCAAACTCAGCAGACCAATCAGCACCAGCCCGATCATCAGAGGAATATCGATATGCAGTTTACGCAATACATTGCCTAATAATGAAGGGGGCTGGAATTGTTCGCTGCGGGTTTCAGTCTTCATGTGATTTTGTTCGCTCGCTTAAATACTGACGGATAATCTTACCGGCAATCGGGGCGGCAACCGATCCGCCATGTCCGCCGTTTTCGACCACGACAGCAACTGCAATTTTAGGGTTATTGACAGGTGCAAAGGCAATAAACAAGGCATGATCTCTCAATTTCTTATGGACATCTTCGGCATTATATTTTTCTTCCTGTTTGACGGTGAAGACCTGTGCTGTTCCTGTTTTTCCTGCAATTTGATAGTCAATACCTTTAGCCAGGCGTCTCGCTGTACCTCTGGCACCATGCACCACATGCGTCATGGCCAGAATAATATCGTTCAGATTCTGCGGGTTTAATGGAATCTGTGTCGTTTTTTGTTGTTGCCCTTGAATCGTGCCATCAGCGGTTTTAATGGATTTAGCCAGATAAGGGGTAACAACCTGGCCACGGTTTGCCAATGTCGCCGTCGCACGCGCTAATTGCAATGGTGTCGCTTGCATAAAACCTTGACCAATACCAACGATTAAGGTTTCACCCGGATACCAGGGTTGTCGTTTGCGGCGGCGTTTCCATTCCCGCGATGGGAGCAGCCCTGATCGTTCGCCGACTAAATCGATGCCTGTTTTCTGGCCAAAACCAAAGCGGGATAAAAATTCATGCATCCGATCTATGCCTAAAGCCATAGCCAGGTCATAGAAATAGACATCGCAGGATTGAGTAATCGCAATATCCATATCAACCCAGCCATGTCCCCATGTTTTCCAGTCACGGTAACGATGGTTGACGTTAGGTAATTTATAATAGCCGGGGCAAAACAGTTTATGCCGGAAATCTGTGACTTGATATTCCAATCCCGCCAACCCGATAAACGGTTTCATCGTTGAGCCGGGCGGGTATTGGCCGCGCAATACGCGGTCAAATAAAGGCTGATCTTCAGATTGTTTTAGTGCTTTGTAGGCTTTGCGACTGATACCATAAACAAATGGATTCGGATCAAAGCCCGGGCGGCTGGCCAGCACCAGGACATCGCCGCTGGGGATTTCGATGGCGACAGCGGCGCCAGTATGGGACTCCAAAGCATCATAAGCCGTTTTTTGCAGTTCAATATCCAGGGTCAACGATAAATCAGCACCGGGTATCGGATCAATCGCCGAGATTGATTTCACCTCGCGTCCTTGCGCATTCGTTTCAATTTCGGCATAACCGGTTTTGCCATGCAATTGCGTTTCATAATATTTTTCGATACCCGTTTTGCCGACATGATGTGTGCCTTGGTATTCCGCTACCGGCAGCGACTTGAGTTCTTTCTCGTTAATACGGCCAACATAACCGATGACATGCGAGGTCAATTCGGCATAGGGGTAATGGCGTACCAGGCGGGCATGAATATCCACGCCGGGAAAAAACGGCCTGACGGTGGCAAAACGTGCGACTTCTTCATCGCTCATACGTAGCAGCAAGGGCACGCTGCTGAAGGATTTTCTGCGCTTGCGTAAGGTGTGAAAACGATCGATGTCTTCAGGGCTGATATTTAATAGTTTTTGCAGTCGTGCCAAGGTTTCATCGAGATTTTTGATTTGTTCTGGAATCAGTTCGAGACTGTAAGATGGAATATTTTCAGCCAGAATGCGGCCTTTACGGTCATAGATAATGCCGCGTGTAGGCGGCAAAGGCACAACTTTAATCCGGTTATCTTTAGCCAGCGTGGCGTAATGCTCATGGCCGACAACTTGCAAGTAAATCAGCCGGACTATCAGGCCTAGCGTAAGCAAGAGGATAAAACCGAATATAGCGACCACACGCGTCAAGAAAATTCGGTTTTCCTGTAACGGATCTTTAACCGAATAACGCTTATACATTTTGCATTACCCCCTGATACGAATAATGCGCAACAGGATAAAGACCCCAGGCCAAAATACGGCACCGCTGAAAACTGGCCACCAAAAGTGTAAAGACAGGGCTGATTTTCCCTGCAGTGTTTCGAGCCAGTACGTTAATAGATAAGCCAAAAGCAGACAAAAAAACACAAACACGCTTTGTTGAGGCAGCGGATAATGACGGATGCGTTTATGCAGACGTACCACAAAGTAGCAGACCACGGCATAAATTAAGGCATTTTGACCCAACAAGCGCCCCGTTAACACATCAACCAGCAGGCCAATAATCCAGGCACTGAATACGCCAGTATGCTCAGGCGTTGCTAAACTCCAATAAATCAAAACCAGCAGCACCCAGTCAGGATTGATATCAGCCAGAATGGGAGGCAACGGAGCAATACGTGCTGCCATAGCCAGAATAAGGGTGAAAATGTAGGGCAATGGCGTGCTGTTATTTGACATCATTCGCCTCCTGTTCAAGCACAGCAGGTTTTTCATCGGTGAGCGCCACAGGGGTTGAATGACTCCAGACAATCAGTACTTCGCGGATTTTATCCAGTTTTGCTGTTGGCGTGGCATGAATCAAGGCAAAAGGCTTATTCGGTTGCACTGAAAATTTGTCGACGACAGCGACAGGGTAACCTTGCGGGAAGACTCCACCCAGTCCGGATGTGACTAATAGATCTCCGGGCTGAATATCGGCATTATTGGGTAAAAACGGTAAGTTGAGTCGGTTCATCCGGCCACTCCCAATAGCGATAGTGCGTAAACCATTGCGGTTAACCTGAACCGGGATGGCGTGATCAGGATCGGTAATCAACATGATTTCCGACTCATTGGGTAAAGCTCGAATCACTTGACCAACGACGCCGTGAGCATCCAGAACCGGTTGTTTTGCATGTACGCTGAAATGGCTGCCTTTATTGACGATAATTAAATGTTCATAAGGCACCAGTTTGACGGACAGGAGTTCGGCAATCAACACCTGTTCGCCAATTTTGAATGAATTTTCCAGCAGCGCGCGCAAACGGATGTTTTCTTTTTCCAGGGCGGCAAGCTTCAGCAATTTGACATCATTGATCAACTGTTGCCGCTTTAAGGATTCATTTTCCGCCTTTAATTTGCGGTAGGACATCATCGAGGTGTTGAAAAAACGATAAATATCCTCTGGCAGGTTGACCAGTAACTGTACAGGATAGACAACATAAGCCAGCGCTGAACGTAAAGGCTGCAATTTATCGGTTTTATAATCTGTAACAAGCAAGGTGACAGATAATATTAAAACCACCAGCAACCGTGTATTGAGCACAGGCCCTGAGGCAAATAAAAGCTTAATGGCAATAACCCTCTAGAATTTAAGCAGTGGTTATAAATGATGGTCGTCAAGCAGACTGGAAAATTATTCAGTAATGGATCAAAACTGTAGCGTAGTGTAACAGGCCGGAGGATGGGTAGAGGCGTAAGCTAAAAACCCATCACATCAGCAGCATTTATGCAGTCGTATCTACCCTAAAAATGTGGTTACTCCATTATTCCAACGAAAAGGCAGAGACACCCTTTTGATCCAGCATTTCCAGAACCATGCCACCGCCACGGGCGACACAGGTCAAAGGATCATCGGCGATATAAACCGGCAGGCCGGTTTCTTCGGCAATCAGTCGGTCGATATCTTTCAATAAGGCCCCGCCACCGGTCAATACAATACCGCGGCTAGCGACATCGGCGCCAAGCTCGGGTGGCGTCTGCTCCAGGGCGACTTTCACTGAGCCGACGATGCCCGATAAAGGTTCTTGCAAAGCTTCCAGAATTTCATTGCTGTTTAACGAGAAACTTCTGGGTACGCCTTCTGCCAGATTTCGACCTGTCACCTGAATTTCTTTGACTTCCGTGCCGGGATAGGCGGCGCCCACTTCGTGTTTTATTTGTTCTGCCGTCGCTTCGCCGATCAAGGTGCCATAATTACGGCGGACATAATTGATAATGGCTTCGTCAAAACGGTCGCCACCGATGCGGACAGAGGCGGAATAAACAATGCCATTGAGCGAAATGACCGCAACTTCAGACGTGCCGCCGCCAATATCGAGCACCATGGAGCCATGTGCCTCATCGACCGGTAAACCTGCGCCGACGGCAGCGGACATAGGTTCTTCAATCAAATAAACTTCGCGGGCGCCTGCCATCGCCGCCGATTCTCGAATAGCCCGGCGTTCAACCTGAGTCGATCCGCAGGGTACGCAAATCAGAATTCTGGGACTGGGTCTGAGTAATTTGTTTTCATGCACTTTTTCGATAAAAAAGCGCAGCATCCGCTCGGTCACGGCAAAATCGGCAATGACACCATCTTTTAACGGCCGGATTGCGGTAATATTGCCCGGGGTACGGCCCAGCATATTTTTTGCATCGGCGCCGACGGCGGCAATGGTTTTGTTGCCACGTACCCGGTCTTCCTTAATGGCGACGACCGAAGGCTCATTCAGAACAATTCCTTGGCCCGGTACATAAATCAGCGTATTGGCTGTTCCCAAATCAATCGATAAATCATTAGAAAAAAGGCCGCGAATTCGTTTGAACATCTTTTCCTGTATCCTTAACACGCATAAAATTGTATTACTTTAACAATCAAGCAGGTATTAGAGCAAGATATAAAGTATCATATTATTATCCATTTTATTACGGAGTTCTTAAAATGTCTTTAACAGCGGACGATGTTAAAAAGATTGCGCATTTAGCACGCTTAGGTATCGACCAGCAAAATATCGATAGTTACACACAAGATTTGTCGCGCATGCTGGATTTAATGACGCAAATGAATGATTTAAATACGGATGATGTCGCACCGATGGCACATCCTTTAGACCAGCAGCAACGGCTGCGTCCCGATGAGGTGACAGAATCCAATCAACGGGAAAAGTTTCAAAGCATTGCGCCTCAAGTAGAAAATGGCCTTTATTTGGTTCCAAAAGTAATCGACTGATGATCTGATCATGCATAACAAAACTCTTATCGAATTAGCGGCTGGTTTACGCAGCCGCAGCTATAGCAGCGTCGAATTGACGCAACATTTCTTGAGCCGGATTCAACAGCATCAAGATTTAAATGCGTTTATTACGGTCAGCGAAGATATCGCGTTACAGCAGGCTGAGCAGGCCGATAAAAAACTGGCCAGCGGTGATGGCGGATTTTTGACTGGGATTCCACTGGCGCAAAAGGATATTTTTTGCACCGATGGGGTAAAAACCACATGTGGCTCCAAAATGCTGGATAATTTTATCGCACCTTACAATGCGACGGTGGTGGAAAAGTTTAACGATGCCGGGGCTGTGATGCTGGGCAAGCTGAATATGGATGAGTTTGCGATGGGCTCATCAAACGAAACCAGTTTTTATGGCGTGAGTAAAAATCCATGGAATAGCGATACCGTGCCCGGCGGCTCTTCTGGCGGCAGTGCGGCGGCGATAGCGGCACGTCTGACTCCGGCGGCGACCGGCACCGATACCGGCGGGTCGATTCGTCAGCCGGCGGCATTGTGTGGCATTACCGGGCTGAAGCCAACCTACGGCAGAGTTTCCCGTTATGGCATGATTGCCTATGCCTCGAGTCTGGATCAGGGTGGCCCGATGGCGCGTTCTGCAGCCGATGCCGCCTGGTTACTTCAAGTGATGGCCGGTTTTGATGCGAAAGACTCTACGAGTGTCGATCACCCGGTTCCCGATTATTCGGCTGATTTAAATCAACCGTTACAAGGCCTTAAAATCGGCTTGCCGGAGCAATTTTTCAGTGACGATTTAGATCAGGCTATTGCCAGCGTCATTCAGACAGCCATCGATGAATACAAGAAACTGGGCGCACAAGTCAAATCGGTTTCCATGCCTCATCTTGAATTTGCGATTCCTGCCTATTATGTTATCGCTTCGGCAGAATGCTCCTCTAATTTATCCCGTTACGACGGTGTGCGTTTCGGTTATCGCTGTCAGAATCCGAAAGACCTGGAGGATATGTATACGCGCTCACGCGGCGAAGCCTTCGGTGCGGAAGTTAAACGCCGTATTTTAATGGGAACCTATGCGCTGTCAGCCGGATATTATGATGCCTATTATTTGAAGGCGCAGAAAGTCCGCCGCTTGATCAGTAATGATTTCAAGCAGGCTTTATCTGAAGTGGATGTGCTGATGGGGCCGGTTTCACCCTCGACGGCATTTAAGCTGGGCGAAAAAACCGGTGATCCGATTCAAATGTATTTATCCGATATTTATACCATCGCTATCAATTTAGCGGGGCTTCCGGCGATGTCAATTCCAGCAGGATTCGTCAATGATATGCCGGTGGGACTGCATATCATCGGCAACTACTTCGAAGAAGCGAAGCTGTTACAAACAGCGCATCAATATCAGTTGGTGACAGACTGGCATCAACGCTCGCCTCACGGTTTTGAATAAGGAGTCATTATGGAATGGGAAGTAGTCATTGGTCTTGAGATTCATGCTCAGTTAGCCACAAAATCCAAAATTTTCTCGGGCGCATCAACCGCTTATGGCGCGCAGCCTAATACCCAGGCCTGCGCGGTGGACCTCGGCTTTCCGGGTGTTTTGCCGGTTTTAAACCAGGAAGCAGTGCGTATGGCGGTCAAATTTGGTTTGGCGATTGATGCTGAAATTGCGCCTTATTCGGTTTTTGCGCGCAAAAATTATTTTTATCCTGACTTGCCTAAAGGCTATCAAATCAGTCAGTTCGAATTACCTATCGTAGGGCCTGGGCATATTGATATTGAAGTGGATGGTCATATAAAACGCATTGGCGTGACCCGGGCGCATTTAGAAGAGGATGCGGGTAAATCATTACATGCGGATTTTCATGGGTTGACAGGTATCGATTTGAACCGGGCCGGCACGCCATTGCTGGAAATCGTATCGGAACCCGATATGCGATCGGCTAAGGAAGCTGTGGCCTACATGCGTAAATTGCATGAGTTAGTGCGTTATCTGGAAATTTGCGATGGCAATATGCAGGAAGGCTCATTTCGTTGTGATGCCAATGTTTCCGTGCGTCCTAAAGGACAACAGGAATTGGGAACCCGTACTGAACTGAAAAACATCAATTCCTTTCGGTTTGTTGAGCGGGCCATCAATCATGAAGTCGAGCGACAGATTGATGTGATTGAAAACGGCGGTACAATCATTCAGGAAACTCGCCTGTATGATGCTGACGCCGATGAAACCCGATCCATGCGCAGCAAGGAAGAAGCCAACGATTATCGTTATTTTCCTGACCCTGACTTATTGCCGGTTTATGTCGAGGACAGCTTGAAAGAGCAGATCAAAAGCGAGCTGCCGGAATTGCCTGCCGCTAAAAAAGAACGCTTTATGTCGCAATTTGGGCTGGATCAGGAAACGGCGGGTATTTTGACATCAACACGGGAATTGGCTCACTTCTTTGAGCTGACCGTTGAGGCATCCGATAATGCCGTTAAACTTGCGGCCAACTGGATCAGTGGTGATTTAATCGGCGCCTTGAACAAACAAAGCCTTGATATTACTGAGAGTCCGATTGATCCTGTGCGGCTAGGTGGCCTGATCAAGCGTATCAGCGACAATACTATTTCCGGTAAAATCGCCAAGCAGGTTTTTGAGGCTATGTGGCATGGTGAGGGCAGCGCGGATGACATCATCGAGGCGCAAGGCCTGAAACAGATTACCGATAGCGGCGCGATAGAAGCGATTATCGATACGATTATTGCGAATAATCCAAAGCAAGTGGAGCAATATTTGGGTGGCAAGGAAAAAGTGTTTGGCTTTTTCGTCGGTCAGGTAATGAAGGAAACTCAGGGTAAAGCCAGTCCGGCTGAGGTCAATAAAATGTTAAAACAGAAGCTCAAAAAATGACCCTTTCGCCCGGATATTTTTTAGCGCTAAACTATCCGGGCGGAATAGAGTTGACATGTTTTTTTAAGGTTTATTATTATCAAGGGCAGGTAGGTGTGTGAATAAGGTAACCGGAAAATGACACAAGATATATTGCCACTTTATATAATAATAGTTGTGTTGTTTGGCAATATGACTCAAGTTTCTGCGGCCACTTTTCCGGTAACGAATATTCCCGTTACAAATAATGTTGATTTGTTATCTGCCCCCCAAATAACTCAACAAAATACGGCCAAAATTAAAAAATATTATTTGAAAAGCCAAGATAAAAAGTTATCTGATACAGAGAAAAAAGCAGAGATAGCGAATGGGGTGCATGAAACTCGGCGCACTCTTTATGTTAGAGAGCGTCGTTTAGATAGAAATGGCATGCCACCTGCAAGGATAAGAAAAAATAATCCAGATGTCGTTAAGGCGCTTTTAGAAACGGTACAGGATAAGATTCCACTGTTAGATGAAGAAAAGATGAGCGAAATTGAATGGGTGGCTAAAGATTTAAATAAGAAAGCAGCAAATTTAAATATTCAGATAGATCAGGCTTTTAATAGGGTCAGGGCGGATTTTTTTATAATGAATGTCTTGTTCCCAGTGGATGATAATGCGGCTGTTGTCGGTTTTTCACAAGGCGGTGGTATGCAGCGGTCGTTATATAATCAGGCTTATGCGCATGATATGAATACAACTCAGCTGTTATTGCAGTCAGAAAGCGTTGAGGAGCCGAAAGGTTTTGTTGCATTTATTTTAGCAATCCCCCATTACTTGTTTGAAATTGATAATATAATTAAATTATTACTGATTTTTATATTCTTTTCAGGTATTTACAAGGCGCTTGACTTTTTTCTAAACAAACGCTGGTAAATCAGCTAATGAGTTACAGTCTCCCAATATTTTTAACTCATTTTTGATATTGCTTTCGCAAGAATCTTCGTGAAGTCAAGCCCATATAAACGATATGGGCTTGTGTTTGAAGATTAGCTTAAACCTTCCAGTGCTTGTTGGTAAGGCCGGGTTAAAACAACCCCGTAATGACACCATCGTCGCTAATATCGATGCGTTCGGCGGCAGGCGTTTTCGGCAGCCCCGGCATGGTCATCATATCGCCTGCAATCGCAACAATGAAGCCTGCGCCATTGGCGAGGCGGACATCGCTGATTTCAACCGTGTGGCCTTCTGGTGCACCTTTGGCATTAGGGTCGGTTGAAAATGACATTTGCGTCTTTGCCATGCAAATAGGGAAGTGTCCGTAGTTTTCCTGCAGAGCGTTGATCTGGTTGCGAATTTTGGGGCTGGCGCTAATGCCTGCCGCACCATAGAGCTTGGTCGCAATGGTCTCTATTTTATCCCATAACGGTATGCTTTCGTCATAAACATACTGGAACGAGGGAGCGTTGTTATCGACAATCTCAAGCACTTCTTTAGCCAGTTCTTCCGCACCCGCACCCCCTTTCGCCCAATGCCTGGAAACGACACATTTAACACCGAGCGAGGCGCATTTGTCTTGTAATAATTGAATTTCAGCATCACTGTCAAAGCTGAAATGATTGATGCAGACGACACAGGCCAGGCCATAATGCTCCCTGATATTTTTAAGATGTCTTTCCAGGTTGGAAAACCCTTTTTGCAAGGCCTCCAGGTTTTCTTCGTTCAACGCTTCTCGGGCGACACCGCCATGAAATTTCAGGGCGCGAACGGTGGCAACCAGAACTGCGGCAGAAGGCTTTAAGCCTGCCATTCGGCATTTGATGTCGATAAATTTTTCGGCGCCAAGGTCGGCGCCAAAGCCCGCTTCGGTGATGGCATAATCGGCCAGTTTCAATGCCGTTTTGGTCGCAGTTACGGTATTACAGCCGTGTGCGATGTTGGCGAAAGGGCCGCCATGAATCAAGGCGAGATTGTTTTCCAGTGTTTGCACCAGATTGGGCTTGATGGCTTCTTTTAACAACGCGGCCATTGCGCCATGGGCTTTCAGGTCGCGCGCGTAAATCGGTGTAACACGGTCAGATTTATAGCCGATGACAATGCGGCCGAGACGTTCTTTGAGATCGGAGCGGCTTGTTGCCAGACACAGGATGGCCATGATTTCAGAGGCCACGACGATATCGTAGCCGTCTTCCCGGCAATAGCCATTGGCAGGTCCCCCCTGGCCTACTGTGATTTTCCGCAGAGCCCGGTCATTCATATCGACGACACGTTTCCAGGTGATGCGTCTGGAATCGATTCCCAGCGCATTACCATGGTTGATATGATTGTCGATCATGGCAGACAGCAAATTATGGGCGACGCCAATTGCGTGAAAATCACCGGTAAAATGCAGGTTAATATCCTCCATCGGTACCACTTGTGAATAGCCGCCGCCGGCGGCGCCGCCTTTCATGCCAAAACAAGGGCCTAGCGAGGGTTCACGCAGGCAAATCATGGTTTTTTTACCCAGCCGGTTCATGGCGTCGCCTAAGCCGACCGTTGTCGTTGTTTTACCTTCACCGGCTGGTGTCGGACTGATGGCGGTCACTAAAATCAGTTTGCCATCGGCGCGGTCGCTCAATTGCTTGACATATTCTAGCGATACTTTTGCCTTGTAATGGCCGTAAGGGTCAAGGTGCTGGGCGGGAATGCCCAGCTTTTCGGCCGCCAGTTCGGTAATTGGCCGCATCTTGGCTTGTTGTGCAATTTCAATATCAGACATAACATTTCTCCGTAAATGGACTTAGTCGTTGCGATAAACAGGAAACCGTGCGCATAACAAGCTGACTTTTTGTCGTACATCAGCAATGACATTGTCGTCGTCAATATTTTCCATGACATCACACATCAACGCGGCAATTTCGCGCATTTGATCTTCTTTGAAGCCGCGTGTTGTCGGTGCCGGTGTGCCAACACGAATTCCACTTGTCACAAACGGAGATTCCGGGTCATTGGGGACAGCATTTTTATTGACGGTGATATGGGCTTTTCCTAATGCCGCATCGGCCGCTTTGCCGGTAATGCCTTTGTTAATCAGCGATACCAGCATCAGATGGTTGTCCGTGCCGCCGGAAACGACATCAAAGCCACGTTTGATAAAGACTTCAGCCATCGTCTGGGCATTTTTGACAACTTGCTGTTGATATTGCTTGAATTCGGTCGTCATGGCTTCTTTGAAGGAAACCGCCTTGGCCGCAATGACATGCATCAGCGGGCCGCCCTGGATGCCCGGGAATATATTGGAATTCAGTTTCTTTTCCAGGTCGGGGTTGCTTTTGCATAAGATCAAGCCACCGCGCGGGCCGCGTAATGATTTATGCGTGGTGCTGGTGACCACATCGGCGACAGGTACCGGGTTCGGATAAAGGCCGGCGGCGACAAGGCCTGCAACATGTGCCATATCGACAAATAAATAAGCGCCGACCTGATCGGCAATATCTCGAAAGCGTTGCCAGTCCCAAATTCGGGAATAAGCCGAAAAGCCGGCGACGATCACTTTAGGTTTGTGTTCTTGTGCCAGCCGTTCGACCTGATCGTAATCAATTTCACCGGTCTCAGGATTCAGCCCATATTGAACGGCGTTGTAAATCTTGCCAGAAAAATTGGGCTTTGCGCCGTGCGTCAAGTGACCGCCATCGGCCAGGCTCAAGCCTAAAATGGTATCGCCGGGCTGGATGAGCGCCATGAATACAGCCATATTGGCCTGTGAGCCGGAATGTGGCTGTACATTGGCATAATCAGCATCAAACAGCTCTTTAGCGCGGTCGATAGCCAGTTGTTCGACGATATCGACATATTCGCAGCCACCATAATAACGTTTGCCAGGGTAGCCTTCGGCGTATTTATTGGTCAGTAATGTGCCCTGGGCTTCCATTACGCGCGGGCTGGTATAGTTTTCCGAAGCAATCAGTTCGATATGGTCTTCCTGCCGCTGACTTTCTTGTTCAATAGCGTGATGAAGCTCTTCATCAAAATCGGCAATGGTCATGGATTGTTTAAACATTAATGTCTCCTGGTTTAAATCTTTTAAAAGTTATTTAAGGATGAAACAGCGCTATTTGTATGTCGGCGACATTGGTACCGGTAGCCCCGGTCTGAAGCAGATCATGGGATTGTTTCAGGGCGTGGTAGGAATCATTGTTCTCAAGCCATGTTGCCGCATTGGGGATACGGTTTATGGTTTGCGGGTCAACCACGGCGCCGCTGGCGTCGGTCGGGCCATCGCGGCCATCTGTGCCTGCGCTTAAAAATACCCAGTTGCCTTGTAATTGTAAGCGTTTGGCTATCAACGCAAAAGTTAAAGCCATTTCCTGGTTGCGGCCGCCTTTACCCGTGCCGGTGAGGGTGACGGTGGTTTCGCCGCCGGTAATGATCGCTGTTTTTGTTGCGCCTGTTGTTTTTTTGTTTTTAATACACCAGCGCACCAGTTTTTCGGCTTCGCGGCGGCAGTTCCCGGTAACGGGGTAGTTATACTGTATAACACGGTATCCTAGTGATTTCGCTTGCGTGGTTATGGCCTTGATGCAGGTCATATTGTCACCGATCAGCGTGTTTTGAGTGGTGTTAAAACACGGATGATTTAATTTAGGCGTTTCCAGAATGTGTCCGTTACGACCTTTAAGCAGGTGCTGTTTAACTGAATCGGGTACTTTATCCCAGATATTTAGCTGATGCAATATTGCGATGGCTTCGGAGAATGTCGATGCGTCGGCATAGCTTGGGCCACTGGCAATGACCGATAAATCATTGTCTGGAACATCGGAAAGAATCAGGCTGTGTAATGGGTGGGGGGCAACATATTGTGCTAATTGTCCGCCTTTGATAGCGGAAAGATGTTTGCGGACACAGTTAAGCTGATAGATAGTGGCGCCATTATTCATCAATAAGCGCGTCGTCATACTCTTATCGTCTAATGTCAGTCCTGGTGCAGGGTAGGGCAGCATCGCCGAAGCACCGCCCGATAACAAGAGGAGAACATGGTCGTGTGGGGCCAGATTTTGCAGGTTTTGCAGTACCCGTTTCCCTGCTTTCAAGCCGGCTTCATCAGGAAAAGGATGGCCGGCCGCGATAACTTGAAAATGCGCGATTGGGCGTAAGTTTTCCGTGTTAGTCACCACGATGGCGGATTTTATTTTTTCAGGATGGATGATGTGTGGTACCGCTGCCGCCATTGTGCAGGCGGCTTTTCCAACGGCGACAAGGTGCACAGCAATTGATGTGTGGGGCAATTCATTGCTGTGCCGGGCAACACCTAAGGCATTGGCTAAATCGTGCAAATGCCGCTGCACGGCATGGCCCGGGTGCACGGCCCGGACCCCGGCCTCAAACAAGGCGACAGCGTCGCGGCGTAATTGATTGAGAATGGTGGGCATAAGCCTTATCAGGCCATTTCTTTTGCCAGCTGAAAAATTTCTTCAGCATCCAGAATGAGTCGGTTGTCTTCAAACAATTTGGCAATACATGCCCTGTGCAGAGCCAGTTTCAAGGTTCCAAAGCCAATGGCACCCCAGATGATTTTGCCGTGACGGTTCTGGCCTTTGTCCATCATGTCAGTGCCACCGATACCTAAAGGCGGTGTGGCATTAGCATCGGCCATCATTTCAAGTGCTGGGTTGTTCTGCCAGTGTTCAGGCTTTAATAATTCAACGCCGGCAGCGCCCGTGGCCAGAACAATATTAGCCTCGGCAATGGCTTCGGCGCGTTCGTCTGGTGTCGCAGCTTCTATGGGTGTTAAATCGACACCAAACCGCTCTTTCATGGCGTAGCAGGCCTGTTCCGCGTTGAAAATATGACGCGAGGTGATGCTGACTTTAGCGCCTTCCTGTGCCAGCATAACTGCCGCGCGTTGCCCGACAGGGCCGGTTCCAGCCAGAACGACCGCTTTTTTACCTTTCAGGCTGCCGCTGCTGGCGAGTTTGGCGACGGCAGCGGCAGCTGTGGTGTTGCTGCCATTGCTGTCCAGCATAACCGAAACCCTGAAATCCATAAAGAAGAATGACTGGATCGCATTGAAAAGTTCCTGGCCTTTTACCATTTGACTGCCGCCTACGAAAATAGCAGTATTTTTTTTCGCTTTGGGCGGACGGGTAAAAATACAGCCTTCAACCAGAGGCCGTACATTTTCTGGTGTGACACCGCCATGTGTAATCACATGATCGGCTCCGCCATCATATGCAACAACCGTATCAAAGCTGGCGGGGTGGGTGTCGGTGTCAAACTGGAATAACAGTTTCTTCATGAAAATACCTGACAGTAATACGCAACGTTATATTGCGAGATGACAAAATGTAACTATTATACAATATATCTGAAGCTTAAAAATGGCATTGAAGGCCGCTTGAGCACGGATTGGACGCTTTGCAGTCCGCTAAAAATATGTCATATTGTG